>DATNQL010000101.1:0-9984 GCA_036704025.1 Stenomitos sp. | reverse complement strand
AGTCTAAATGAATTGTGAAACCTAGTGATCGCTTTTGGTAATGGGTAATAGGTCATGGGAAAGAAGTTCTAATTGCCAATTACCCATTACCCATTACCCATTACCGTCCTTTAGAGTTTTCACGAATGATTTAGACTGGCTCTATTCGTTCCAAACAGAATCGAATGTTTGCCTAGAGATTATTCGATATTAGCCATGGTGTCATTACTTTCCATCATGGGGTCAAAGATAATGCTGTAATCGGCAGTTGGTGTCATCTTTCTCAGCACCCGGAGATGTTCTTCAGCATCATTGCGACGACGAGAGCAGGCTACTACACGGCTTTGTGCTTGTGGGAGGTGACGGACAATGCACCAAGGGGACAGTCGCTCTTTGTAAGTCATACGCCCCTCCCTGTCGCTGCAATCCGACGCAAACGAGGTACAGCCGTTGCGATTGGCTGCGGTCTTGATATCATGTAATTTGCCTCCAATTTTGTGGGGATTGCGGGGAATCGCCCTTTAGTTTCCAGTCCAGAGGGCGATTCTATTCATGGTGTATGAAGTTATCCACATTAAAGAACGAGAACTCGTTCTTCGTCAAGGGAAAGGATGGGTCTAGTTAGGCTGCGAATACGCGATCTGGCTGACGAGAAGGGTTGGACGCTCAAAGAAGTTGCTGCACGGGCAGGAATTCCCTACAGCACAGTGACCACATATGCGCGATCAGCGGGGATGGCAACAGTGGATGTGACGGCGCTGCAAAAACTAGCTCGCACGTTTGATGTATTAATGGAAGATTTAATTGAAACCGTGCAAGAGTAGGTGATACCGTTTCCCTTTAAGGCTGATACACAAGTAGCTTAGGATGATCTGGGGAAGCTGGGGGAGCTGGGGGAGTTGTTTGTATCAGAAATTTCGTGAAATAGTATGAGACCCAATCCGTTTCGATCACCCCCTATATCATGTCCGGTTAAACACCCATCGTTAGGATGGACGCGAGCACACGGGGACACACAGAGATTTTTATGATGGGCAATTAGACGGACATGATATTGTCCCCCAAAGAGGGGGAATCTTCAGCCTGATTCGGTCAACGGCAGCGATATCAATGACCCACTTGTCCCATCGCTTGACTCACCAGGCACCGCCATTGGCGAATAATTCGCCTCAAGATAGCTTGCTCTGGCACCCAGACTTGTTCAACCACATCCTGATCTAGAATTTCCAAGGCGCTCGTGAGCTGAGCCAGGGTAGCCAGTTGCTCAACCGCAGTGGAGGCAGCCTGATAAGCCTTCACCTTTGTTCCAATTTCTCCGAGGCGTAGGAGGGCACTCAGCACCGTGGGACGGATAGAAAATTCTTGAACCGACAGCCACGAAACCATATCTCTCGCCCCCGCCAAGTCCGACAGATGGTCATAAGTCAAGAACGTAGCCAGTGCTTCAAACGAATCGGCTATTTCTACACCACCGGGATACTGGCTTAAGCTGACGTAGCTTTTTTCCAACGCGAATAGGTTGAAATCTTCGGCTTCAACGGTCTTGGTATAAGTTAGCTCATAAATCAGGCCGGCAAAGCGAGTCAGAGGTGAACGCTGGCGATTGCGAACGAACCGGGTCAATCCCCAAACCCAATTTTCGGCGATTTGATTGATGCCAGCGCCACTGCCATCCACTCGCTGATGTGCCAGTTCCCCTAACAAGACTTGTCGGGTTGTCGGCATGAGCTGCCAATCGACCTTCCTGACAGGCGCGAGCAGGTAAGTATTGAAATCCTCGCAAGTGAGCAAGTTATACAGGAAGTGAAGTGGTGTAGAGACCTTGTGTAGATGGGTGTGTAAGGCTCGCTGTGCCCAAGCCCGCTGAAACGGGTTACGAGCCACATCTGCCACCAGGCACAGTCCTTCACGTTCTGAGGCTTGGAGGTGCGCGTTTAGGAATGCTTGGGTTCTAGGAACCGGCAAAACCAGCAACTCGTCCCACGCTACCGGATGCCATTTTTCCCTAAACCGACCCAAGAGCGCCATCAAGAACTGAATCGGGTAAATCGGGAGGCGTAACGCCCCAATCGCAACCAGCAGGTTGAAGCTAATGCTGACGGCTTCCCCTGCCCGGATTCCCGGTCGTAAGCGACCGTTGAAGCTCAGAGCCTCTGTCACCACGCAAGCGACGACGATACCGACACCGATACCGAGAACCAGAATGAAGACGATGCTGGCAAAGACTCCAGTTGCAGTGCGGCTGGAAAGTGCAAAGGCAACGCCTACGAACAGACCGAAGAGAATCCCAGAAATGATCGTCAGGGTAATGCTGATGTTTCTCGCATGGTAAACCTCTTCCAGCATGGGATCGGCAGCAATCCGATCCGCCATCAAAAAGCCGACACAAAATCCCAAGCTGCCGATGAGGCTAATGACCACACTGGCAGTAATATTGCCGATAATGCCCAAGGCAATGACGCTGATGGCTAAAAAGATGGCGAGACTCACGGCCCCAGCCATGACCATGAAAGTCAAGGCTATGGCGAAGGATAAGTTCATGCCGATGCCCGTGCCAATCACACCCAGCATAGGCTGTTCTAGACCTTGATTCAGGCTCCACAGTTTAGGTGGACCTTCAAAGGAGGCGGAAATGAGACGAGCCGTTTGTGGCAATATTGCAATGGCTGTAACCCAGGCATGATGACCCGCGAAGGTATGCAGCGCGATCGCACTGCCTAAGTCCCAAACTTTTATGGTTTGGTCCGAAGAAGCAGAAACGGCTTGCTTACCATCGGAGGCCATTGCCACACTGGTTACCCAACCCCGATGACCCGTTAGGGTATTGAGTAATTTTCCTTGCTGGATATCCCAAACTTTTAGGGTGCGATCCGCAGAAGCAGAAACGGCTTGTTTGCCATCGGGGGATAGGGCAACATCAGTGACGGAGTTACCATGACCGGTTAGGGTGTAGAGTTCTTTCCCTTGCTCGATGTCCCAAACTTTTAAGGTTTTATCCGATGAGGCCGAAATGGCCTGCTTGCCATCCGGGGTGAGGACGACCTTGGTAACCCAAGCCCGATGACCGGTCAGGGTGTAGAGTTCTTTCCCTTGGCTTAAGTCCCAAACTTTCAGCGTGCGATCCGCAGAAGCGGAGATGGCTCGCTGTCCATCCGGTGTGACCGCTACAGACCAAATCACATCATTATGACCCGTCAAGGTTTGCAGTGGGGTGCCTTGGTCAATATCCCAAACCATTAAGGTTTTATCTCCCGAAGAGGAGATGGCTCGATGCCCATCAGTGGTAATGACCACATGACTCACCCATTCTTTGTGACCTTTGAGTTCGCGCAGTTGAGTACCCCGTCGGATGTCCCAGACTTTGAGAGTGCGATCGCGGGACGCCGAGATGGCTTTATCTCCATCTGGGGTAATAGCGACATCAGTGACACCATGTTCGTGACCGATCAGGGTGTGCATTTGAGAACCCCACTGCAAATTCCAAACTTTCAGGGAGCTATCAGCGGAGGGGACTTTGACTTTCAAGGCGCGATCGCCAGAGGCGGTGACGGCGATTTGCCCGTTTGGGGATACCGCGATCGCATTCACCCAGGCGGTGTTGTTGACAACGGTGATCGATTTGTACAGGAACAGCACTAATCCCACAAGTAAAGCCATTAACACGATTGCCAACGGCAGCATGAGATAAACATTGCGATAGGCTCGAATCCTCCACGTCTGCACAAATTTGCCATAACCCCTCAATTGATAAACATCGGGAGCCGCTTGGTAGAGGTAAGAATGAAACGCCGTCGGACGGAAGTAGACCCAGTAAGCGAGCAGCGAATAATGGCGTAGATTAAACGGACTCAAGACTTTAGGTAGGTCACCACTGGGCTTAGGGAAATTTGGCATAGTCAACTGCATCTGTGATGCTTACATCAGAGTCAGGGGGTTCAGGAAAGGATTAAGGATAAAGGATGAACAATAGTCGGGTTGCCCACTCGTAGAGCTTAGCTTAGTGGGATGTTAGATCGCGCCTTGCTACGCTAGTTCGGCCTGTATCAGAAATTCATATTTCATCATTCAAAATTCATCCTTCATCCTTCTTTAGTAAATTGCTCCGAGAAGCTTTAAACTAAAGGGTGCGTTATGGTTTGGAGATGATTGCGTTAAGCTGTGCGGAAAATTGTCATTGCCGGTAACTGGAAAATGTACAAAACTCAAAGGGAATCCTCTGAGTTCTTGCAAAAATTCATGTCTGAACTGGAGCCAACTCCCGAACAACGGGACATCATTCTGTGTGCTCCGTTTACAGCCTTGGACGTGATGTCTAAGAGTTTGCACAATAGCCGTGTGCAATTGGGTGCCCAGAATATTCATTGGGCGGAGGAAGGAGCCTATACAGGAGAAATCTCCGGTCTGATGCTGACCGAAATCGGGGTTCGTTATGTGATTGTGGGTCACAGTGAGCGGCGTCAATATTTTGGTGAAACCGATGAAACGGTCAATCAACGACTCCTGGCGGCTCAGCGTCATGGTTTGACGCCAATCCTGTGTGTGGGTGAAACCAAGCAACAACGGGATGCGGGAGAAACCGAATCGATTATTTCTACTCAGCTCTCCAAAGACCTCGTGAATGTAGACCAACAGAACCTGATTATCGCCTACGAACCGATCTGGGCTATTGGTACTGGCGATACCTGCGAAGAATCGGAAGCCAATCGGGTGATTGGTTTGATTCGGAGTCAGCTCCAGGTTTCTGATGTCCCGATTCAATATGGCGGCTCCGTTAAACCCAACAACATAGATGCAATTATGGCTCAACCAGAGATTGATGGTGCTCTGGTGGGGGGAGCGAGCTTAGAGCCTGCGAGCTTTGCACGAATTGTCAATTATTCAGTAGGGGGTTAGGACAAGGCGGATTTCAGGATGACTCCATCCAAAATCTCAAATCCAACATGAAACTGCGGGGACATACTTTTCACTGGGGAGAGCGAACTTATTTGATGGGCGTCTTAAATGTGACGCCGGATAGCTTTAGTGATGGGGGTGAATTTTATGCCCCAGTCGCTGCCTTGGCGCAAGCCCAACGTTTGGTGGAGGCTGGGTCCGATCTGATCGATATTGGTGGACAATCGACTCGACCGGGTGCACAGCAGGTTTCGATTGAGGAAGAACTCCATCGGGTGCTGTCGGTGGTGCAGTCGGTGCGTTCACAGTTGTCGGTGCCAATTTCAGTGGATACAACACGAGCTGTTGTCGCTCAACGCGCCGTTGAAGCGGGTGCCGACATGGTGAATGACATATCCGGTGGTACGTTCGACCCGGATATGTTCTCCACTGTTGCCCAGTTGGGTGTTCCCATGGTGTTAATGCATCTTCGGGGAACTCCCCAAACGATGCAGCAACTCACGGATTATCAAGATTTAATCGGAGAGATTTATACATTTCTGGAACGTCAACTCGCGGCGGCTGAGCGTGCCGGAATTAAGCGATCGCGCCTGATGATTGACCCTGGCATCGGTTTTGCCAAAACCCTGGAGCAAAACTTGGAACTCCTGCGGCAACTGCCAACGTTTCGTAGCTTAGGGGTGCCGATTTTAGTGGGAGTATCTCGTAAAAGTTTCATTGGTCGCTTGCTCAACCAACCAGATCCTAAAAGCCGAGTTTGGGGAACAGCGGCGGCTTGCTGCGGGGCGATTGCGGGTACAGCAGACATCCTCAGAGTTCATGATGTTCTCGAAATGCGAGATGTCTGCCGTGTTGCTGATGCGCTCTGGCGTCGCTCAAGTGTCAAAGATGAAGACTAAAGGATGAAAAAATCCTGACCATTCATCCTTCACACTTCATACTTTTTTACTGATCGTGGGGTCGAATGGAAGAGCCATTAGCATAACCCCCCTCAATCGGAGAATCCCCCGAACCGATCAAGTCGGTGATAGCTTCTGACAGGGCTTTCGGGTCCATGAACACAACCTTAGAGTTGGGGCTTTCACCCAATTTTTGATTGGCGTCTACATAGCGTTGAGCGATCAGGTATTGCAATACAGCCTTGCTATTGGGCTGCTCCAACAGCGCTTTGGAGAGCATCTCAATCGACTCTACCGTCCCTTGCGCTTTGAAAATCTGGGCTTGCTTTTCTGTCTCCGCGGCCCGTGCCTTGGCTAAGGACTCTAAAACATCGGCGGGTGGTTTCAGCTCTTGCACTTCGACGCGGATGACCTTCACACCCCACTCGGTAGCCGCTTCATTGAGTTGCTGAAGAAGATTCCGATTGATATTGTTTCTAGAAGAATAAGTTTGGTCGAGTTCTAGTTCACCAATTGTGGAGCGCAGCGTGGTTGTCACCAACTCTTCAATCGCCCTCTCCACATCTTCAACGTTGTAATACGCTTTCATCAGATCTTCAACTTTCCAGAAGACAACCGCGTCTACCTCTACAGAAATGTTGTCTTTGGTGATGGCTTGCTGGGCTGGAATGTCTAGAACCTGTTCACGAATTGTATCCTCTACTGCAACTCGGTCAATAAAAGGAATGATGTAGTTCAGACCGGGTTCTAGTCTTTTATGAAACTTACCCAACCGTTCTACCAGGGCTTGGTTTCCCTGAGTGATAATTTTTGTCGAACCGATGGTGTAGCCAATGACCACTAATATCATGGGGGCCAGAATGGACAGAATGGACTCCATAGTTTGTATGCTCCAGCTAGGAGGTTAATAGATTAACTAGGGTTGCGGCTCTAATTTTCTCTTAAATCCCTCTACAATAACGTGGGTAAAAACCTAAAAACCAAGGTTTTGCTCTAATTTCAATTGTTACACCTTCCTAGAGCTAACCCCCGACCTCCTCCGTAATGGTTTTAGCTTTCCGAGTGAATAGCACATCCAAAATAACCTGGAGTACGCAGGCAAAGGACACCAGTGCCACCAAAACGAGAGATGACAACCCACTACCCGCCGCAGCGAGGATTAAAACAAATAGGGCGGCTCCCAGTCGGTAGGCACTCAGGATTTTCCGCCGTCTTGTTGTCCCCAAGGTACAAGTAATCAGATGGATCAGAGCTAGTACACTCAAGCACAGTGCCACAGCACCACAAAACAGCCACCGTGCTTCATTGGATAGAACGCCAGCTTGACTTGCGATAATCTGATCGACTCCGACACCCGTTGCTGCCAAGCCAATCGCTAAGGGAAGATGGGCATATAACCAGGTCATCGCAATACCGATCTTACCTGCCTTTACTGAGCGCAGAGGGGAACCATCCACACTATCGAAGTAAATCCACCATAAGCTGAAGGCAATGCTTAGTCCCAGCAGGGCTGCCACCACGGATGCAACATCCCATTCCTTTTGTGCCACCCCTTTAACGACAGCGACCACTGATTCGCCCAGAACGATAATCGTAAAAAGTCCTAACCGTTCGGGGATGTGGGAAAGACTCGGTGGGAATTGAGTCATCAAGCGACCTGCCGTGAGGGGGGTTGCAAAGTCTACCATTAACCCAACCAGCCATAGTCCGAAACGCCAAGGGATGGGTACCCAGACGGACACAACCCACAACAATGTACTAATCGCAAACCCCCGGACGTACCAGTTGGTTAACGGACGTGCGGCGCGCACAAAATATCCTGCACTTAGATACTGGAGAACGAGCAGGGTACGAAAGGCCGCATAAGAGAGGGCAAAGCCAGTTGAAGACTCGCCTAACCCATGATGGACATTCACGGCTAAGGCCGCCACCAGTGCCATTTGTAGTAAGGTGAGCAGACGATGCCCTAAATCATCGGTGTCGAAGCGAGTGGCGTAAAAGGTAGAGCCAAGCCAACACCACCAAATGGGTACAAACAGAGCAACAAAACCGAAAAAGCCGGATAACCCAACATGACCATCCAGATAGTGGGCTAGTTCGGCAATCGCTACCACAAAAATGAGGTCAAAAAATAGTTCTAACCAAGTAGCGCGTCGTTCCTCTTCGTTGTCTGCACTGACCCGTAACCGAGGTGGTTCCCATAACCCTTTTGACATGCTGCGACCTCTTGAAAACTAGAATAATTGATTGGTTGAATTCAATGGGTTCTTGACTGTTATTGCTATCATCTCAGTCATCTCATGGCTGGTACAAGTAGGTACCAACCATTAGAGTACATAAGTCGGTAGGTACAAATAAACGCGGGTAGGTCAATCAATTTTAAGCCTAAAACTCTCTTTCCTTCTGGCTTGAAAGTGGGGTGTAGGGTGTGGGGTGTAGGGTGTGGGGGAGGACTATTTTCATTCATGGCTGTGAAATTTTTTCATCGGGACTGCCTTCTGCCTTCTGCCCTTTGCCTTGCCTCAATAATAAATATTAATGCCAACCTACTTAGCTTTTAAGGGGTACAACTCTAGAACCTTTAACCCGTGTTGGAGCCAACCTTTGGCGATACCCATGAAACATAAAAAATCTAGCAAACGCTAGATGACAAATTACGAAATAGCTCCTATAATTTTATACTCCTAAAAAATCAAGACTTACGATGCAAAAAATGAATTGAAATGCTTTAAGTCTTGCAATATCTCATTTTACCTACAACGTCCTTATTCTTCGGACGCGGCATATTTTTGCGTTTGTTCATCAGAACAACCAGAATTCTATTGGCTCTTTATTTTTAAAGATTTGTTAAAGATTATCTCTACAGGCAGAGTTTTGAAAAGTTTGAATCATTTCTGTCGATAGAGTTCCAGTAAGGTGCTGCTGAAAGACTATTAGTTTGTAAGTTTCGTCTGATTTCGGACAAAACATTAAAACCAAACTATTAAGACACTTCATTTATTTTAATTTCCAGTCACACGGCTATGACGTTTTTCAATCCCAACGCACCCCTGTTATCCCGAAAACCTAATGTCCTGACTCTACCGGATAGTCCAGGACTGTGGCGCTGTCATTGGCAAGTGAGAAGTATGATACTTGTTTCGACGTTTTATACAGCTCTTGATCAAGTCTGCTTGATCTGGGGCGTTATTTCGATCGCAATTTTTGTAACCGCGCAATTTTGCCCGATGAATTGGATGACTCAAGCGATTTGGTGGTCGAGTCTAACCCTAATGGGGTCGGTTGGCATGGTCGTTTTGACACCATCTTGGTTGAGAGAAGATGGCTTAGGCTGGGTACTCGATAGTTGGGTTGGTTTGATGTTACTGGGAGTTGCCCTGACAGACTTAAGTATTTTCCTCGGTTGGGGAGAAGTATTAATTAATCTTTGTCCACTGTGGTTAGGATTGGTGGCGCTGGGTTACCTAGGGACTGGGTTAGGGATGCGATCGCGCACGTTAATCATCACAGGATTAGTTCACCTGGTGGCGATAGGGATTCTACCCTATCTTGAAGCAATGCAGTTTCTCGCCACTGGTATCGTGATGGGGGGCAGTAGTGTCTTGTTAGCTGTGTTTCAATGGGATTCTTTTGGTACTTGTGGCGGTCAAGTCAAGAGTTAACCGACTCGCCTCATCTATCCTTTGGGGGACAAAACTGCTTGTCAAATAGGCTTTTATCGGTATGGACTACCTAGGAGCATCATCAAGAGCAACCAGGAGAACCAAAGTGCGAAGATGAAGTAAATGATCAGGGCAAGGAGATTCAGTAAGACCCCAACTGTACTCAAAACCCAGTTACGTTGATTTTTAAATGCCTGGATTGCCTTGACAATTGCCGCGATACTTAGCGCAAGAGTAGCGATCGCCGCCAGCCAAAACCCACCGATTAATGACATAATCGACGGCAAGTCGAAGCGTATATAAGCAATGATCAGCAACCAAGCCAAAACTAGCAGACCACCACCTATCAGTTCTACAATTAAAAATTTATTGCCGCGTTTTATCTGCCTATAATCAATTATGGCGAGTGAGGCAATTAGCAATCCGTGACATAATAGCAATAAACCCATTAATAAGCTAATCAGCATTCAACTTATAGGGTAAAAAACTGGGAACTGTAGGACAAGATTCTGCAATGTTTTATGCATTTAATATGATGTCCGGTTAAACAC
>DATNQL010000100.1:0-20509 GCA_036704025.1 Stenomitos sp. | reverse complement strand
GCTTTTGAGGATTTCTTCGCATAAGCGACGCGAACTAATTTCACCTACTCGGCGCTCTAGAGTTAGATTATTGTCTGGGCTGGTACCAGTCCTAGCGCTTTCGCTCATCTATGGCTACAAGCAAATTGAAAGCTATTTCGTACATCCAAAAGCCATTTTTGTCTTAGGAGGAGAAGAGGAGAGAGAGTTATTTGCCGCTAAATTTGCTCAAAAGCATCCAGAAATACCCATTTGGGTGTCTTCAGGTAGCCCTCAGTGGTACGCACAACGGGTGTTTACGAAGGCAGGAATTGAGACAAAGCGCATCCACCTAGACTATAAGGCCGAGGATACGGTCACGAACTTCACGACTTTAGTCGATAAGCTGCAATCGGAAGGGATTGATAGCGTCTATTTGATTACTTCTGACGACCATATGCGTCGTGCTCGCGTCATTGGGGAAATTGTGTTTGGTAGCCGGGGAATTGCCGTGAAACCGGTTGAAATTCCCACCGGGCGCTCCCCTGAACCCATCGAGAAAGCGATTCGAGATGGCGCGAGAGCTATCCTTTGGGTGACAACGGGTTATACAGGAGCCACCCTGAGGTATAGTCTTAAAAATCAAAAAAATTAATCATAAATAACAGGCTCAATAGCTTGTATCATGTCCGTGTAATTACCCATCATAAAAACTCTCCGCGTCCCCGTGTCCCCGTGTCCCCGTGTCCCCGCGTCAATCCTATCGATGGGTGTTTAACCGGACATGATATTACGCCCCCTTTGCGGTTGACTCTTGCACTAAAACATAGGGCTGCACGATTAGAGCTTGAAAGCGTATCGTCTGCTCCCTATTCCAATCGGCAATTTGATCGGAAGATGGTTTATGAATGAGCTGCTCACTAATCCAATGCTGTACTGACAAAGTATCATCACGAGCGATCGCAATTCCCACATCTAGCAAATCTAATTGGGGATGGACAACCACCACCACATCCCTCTGGATATGAGGCTTGAGCCACTCCAACTCAGCTTCATCCAAGGCTTCTGCTAACTGCGCCCTTAACTCTTGCATTCTGACAAAATTCCATTTTAATTAAACTTTATTGTACTGGCTCAAGCTCGGAAATCGGGCTAAAAAACTCTGCGCTCCTTGGCGTGACCCTTTGTGTTCTCTGCGTTCAAAAATCCCATCTTCCAACATCGACGAATTCAAAATTAATTATTCCTCCGCTTTCATTTCATCAATTTCAAACAAACTTACAATTACACCGGCGATTGGAATCGAAATAAAAATACCCAGTAAACCTGCTACTCGAGCACCAACAAGCAAAGCAAAAAATACGACAACTGGGTTAATATTAAGTGAATTTTGCATAATTCTAGGCGCAATTAAATTATCTTGAATCTGCTGAAGGATGATGCAAGCCACTATCACTTGAAACGCTAAAAAAACATTTTGAGATAAAACAATCATAAAAATAACAATCACCCCCAATGTAGCTCCAATCCCAGGAATAATGTCTAATCCTCCAGCCACTAATGACAAAAGTAAAGGAAAAGGTACGTTTAAAATCAAAAATACAATAAAAGTTGAAGTAATAAGAAAGAGGCTTAAGAGAATCTGACCTTGAAAAAATCCTAAAAAGCTGCGCTGAATCACCTTATCAAACTTTTTTTGTAAAGGCTTAGGCAACAACTTGATGATAAAGCTCCAAATCCTTTCGCCATCAAAGAGCATAAAAAAAGTTGTTGCAGCGATAAATATAAAATTCAAAAAATTAGAAAGAAAAACTCTGATCGTTTCCATACTATAGCCGATTCCTACACCCAATCCGGCTAAAATCTGGTCTCTTAATTGCTCTTCAAACGCATTCAAATTGACCTGAATATTTCGAGTCCGCAGAAACTCTTCTAATCTCTCGATTAACGGGACGAGAGAGTTAAAAAACGTCGTCAAGCTTTCAAGGAATTGCTGCCCTTGTGAGAACAGTGCTAATCCTACCGTGAGGGTCAGACTAGCCAGTATGAGCATACCCAACAAAAAAACTAAGACAACAGCTACGCCGTGAGGCAAGAAACGACGTAGCCACCCGACTGGATAGCTGAGCAAAAAAGCAACGATAGCAGCGATCGTGAAAATCACAATCACCGTTTCAAAGTAATCTAAAATTTGGATCAATGCCCATCCCGAAGCGAACAGAAGTAGAAATCGGAGTAACACCGAGTTGTTCAGTCGCTCGAAAAGATTCTTTGTGGGTGGCTCACTCATAGGAATTTAGCACGCCAGCAGGTTAGATGACTTCCTTTTCAGGATAGTTCGCCACTAGACGTGCTGACTCAACGTCCTAAGTCATGCATAGCATTAATCACCTCTGCACAATGTTGAGTCACGGCTTCCAGTTCCTCTCGTTTTGTCGAAGTGGGAGCCTCAATCACCTGACCGATTCGCACTGTTACAGGGACGGGACGCGGTATGGGTGAACCTTTGACGAGAACGTGCTGAGTGCCCCACAAACTGACGGGTAAAAGTGGGACTTGGCCTTTAGCCGCAATCCAAGCCGCACCCAGCTTCGGGTCTGTAATGCGGGCGTCAGGCGTCCTTGTTCCTTGCAAATAGACACCCACAGCCCAGCCATCGGTCAGACAATTGAGGGCTGAGCGAAGCGCACTGCGGTCTGCCATGCCTCGCTTCACCGGATAAGCACCATACAACTCGATTGCCTGCTTCAAGACAGGGACGCGAAACAATTCCTCCTTTGCCATATAGGCGACTGGACGCCGTAGGCAACAGGACAAAAGCGGTGGGTCAAAGTCGCTGGCATGGTTACTCACGACCACTAAAGGCCCTTCTTGGGGTACATTTTCGGCTCCGTAAATGCGACCGCGCAAATAAGCGTGAAGCACCGGGCTGACGACCGACCACTTAAAGGCATGGTAGAGAACTAGGCTGGCAAAGGGTTCGCGGTTTCTGCCCATGAGGGTTGAATGTTGGAAGATTGAAGGTTGAGAGGTTTGAACCGATTAACGTGTGGAGCGTCGTTAATCCTTAAGTGGGCAACTCGGTGAGGTTACTGATATTTTCCAACACTAAGTCAGGACACATCCGCTTAATCAGACCCGTGAGGACTTTACCGGGGCCAATTTCCACCACTCGCTCCATGCCTTCTGCTGGCAATTGTAAGCTAATCTCTCGCCAGCGCACGGAACCGGTCATCTGACGCTGGAGACGATGCTTGAGCTGTTCGGCCTCAACGGTTGCTAGGGGTTCCACATTGGACAGAACGGGCACCTGGGCGTTGGCAAAAGGCACGGACTCCAAAACGTCCTGAAATTCAGCAGCCGCTTCTGCCATTAAGGGGGAGTGAAAAGCACCGGATACATTTAAAGGGACGGCACGTTTTACTTTAATATTGGCGAGGACATCCTTCACGGCATCTGGTGTCCCAGATATCACAACTTGAGCGGGACTGTTGTCATTGGCGAGGACAACATTCGGTGTTTGTTGAATTCGTTGTTCAAGTTGTTCGCGGTCAAATCCAATCAACGCCGCCATCATGCCATCCGAAGCGCTATCCATTAATTCCGCACGGCGCTTAACTAGGCGTAAACCCGCTTCAAAATCAAAGACTCTAGCCACATAAAGGGCAACATATTCGCCCAAACTGTGACCCGCTACCAAATTCGGGGTGTTGCCACGCTCGAGCAGGACATCCGCCAGAATGCTTTCCACCACATACAGGCAAGGTTGGGTGTAAAGCGTGCGAGAGAGCTTATCCTCCTGGCTTTGACAAATTTCGACAATATCCCATCCGAGAATCTCACGCGCTCGCTCAAACTGACGCCCAGCAAAGGGCAAGTCTACTAAATCGACCCCCATGCCAATGGCCTGAGAACCCTGTCCTGGAAACACCCATGCAGTTTTTGTCATTCGTCATGCGTTGCTAATGGTCAGGGATTTATTATCTGTGATCAGCGCACCCTGTTGAGCGTTCCCAGGCAGAAAGCTTTTTGGATTAAAACCATCAGCCCTATTGACTTGTCCCAGAGCAGGCACTCACCCTTGACGGTTATTCATGGCCGATTTCGTTTATTTCCACAATCACCACCGTGATATTGTCTCGACCTCCCTTTTCTTTAGCGGCCTCAATCAATTGGGTCGAGGATTGGTCTTTGCTCCAATCAGGCTGGAGATGGGACGTAATTAAATCATCCGAGAGTTCTTCCGTCAGACCATCACTGCATAACAGCAAACGATCCCCAGGCTGCACCTCTAGGGGGTAAACCTCAATCGGCTGCAAGTCTTTGCGACCCAAACATTGAGACAAGACATGCCGCCAGGGATGTATCCGAGCCTGCTCTAAAGTAATATCACCGGCTTTCATCGCTCGTGCCACCCAGGTGTGGTCTTCCGTAATTTGTTCTAATTTGGAGTTTCTTAAGCGATAGAGGCGAGAGTCTCCCACATGAGCGAACCAAGGCTGCTCTTGACGAAACATTACGACAACAGCCGTGGTGCCCATATCTGAACGCTCTGGATGATTTTGCTGATCTTGCAAAATCGCCTCATTGGCCTCTAAGAGAGCCTGCGCCAGTAATTCATCAGATGGGATGACGGATTTCCAATGTTTATCTAAATAAGTGTGTATTGCCTCTGTAGCAAGTTGACTAGCCTCCTGCCCACCGGCATGACCTCCCATGCCGTCGGCCACTACGAAAAAGCGTCCGTCAGGGTCAATATAGTAGTCATCCTGGTTGACAGTACGAAGTAAGCCCGGATCGGTTAGACCCGTGAAGCTACGTTTCATAAATTGTTTACTGGCGTCTTGTAACTTTACGAGAGTTAGAACATGCGGTCAAACCGATCAAGCCTTCTGAGCAAGCGAATCAGGGCAAACGCCGCAACAGCCGCCACCAAAGCAACGACTAACGCCAGCTCAACGTTCCCATTCACGAATAGGAGGGTAGCTGATAGTGTGAACGCACTGATGAGTAAAGTATAGTTCGTTCCCAACTGAATGCTACTAATGCGTCGCAGAATTCGGTCTGATTCGATAGACCGTACTCGAACACGCAGGTCGCCACGTTCTAGTTTATCAATCGTATCTTCAATTCGCCGAGGCAAACCCAAAGCCGTGCTACTCACTTGCGCGGCTTGGCGTCCCAGTTCATTGAGGAAGCTATTACCGTTGGGAGTGTTGCCGTTTGTCATAATCTGCAATGCAAAAGGTTTTGCAACCTCCATAAAGTTGAACTCTGGATCTAAACCCTTCCCTACACCTTCTAACGTCGAGAACGCTCGCATCACGAAGGTGAATGTCGCGGGAAAACGAAATGGCTGGTCGTAAGCAATTTCGTAGAGATCATCGCTGATTTGAGCCACCGATTGATTCTCAAAGGGCTTATCCATGAAATGATCCAGCATATACTGAATCGATCGCCGTACTGGACCCATATCCTCGACAGCGGAAAGCGCACCCAATTCAACCAGGGATATCACAACTCGGTCAGCATTTTTTTCGGCAATGCCAAAGAGCGTCTCCATCAATTGCTCACGCACATTCGATTTAATCCGCCCCATCATGCCAAAATCATAAAAGATCAAGGCTCCTTCAGGATCGACCGCGATGTTCCCCGGATGGGGGTCAGCATGGAAGAATCCGTCATTGAGTAGCTGCTGGAGGTAAGCTTTCGCTCCCAGACGAGCAATCAATTTGCGGTCTAAACCAGCGGCTTCTAGGGCTTCGTAGTGACTAATCTTAATCCCCGGCACATATTCAAGTGTCAGCACCCTAGGAGAGGTATACCGCCAGTATACTCGTGGCACCCGCACCCAGTCGTAAGTCCGAAAATTGCGGCGGAACGTATCGGCATTTCGGCCTTCGCTGAGGTAGTCTATTTCCTCCCACAAGATGCGGCAACATTCTTCATAGATGCCCAACCAGTCTCGCCCGCGTCCCCAGTCGGGATGATTTTGAAAGTAACGAGCAATACCTTTCAGGATTTGAAGATCGATGGTAAAAAGCTTCTTTAACCCCGGCCTTTGTACCTTAACGACAACCTCTTCTCCACTCTGCAATTGGGCTTTATGAACTTGTCCCAGGCTAGCGGCAGCCAGGGGAATCGGTTCAAAATTACAGAAAAGCTCTGTTACGGATTTGCCAAAATCCTGCTTAATAATCACTTCAACCTGCTCGTAACTAAAAGCAGGCACCCGGTCTTGCAGCTTACTCAGTTCTTCGACATATTCACTCGGAAATAGGTCGGCACGGGTTGAAAAAAGTTGACCCACCTTAATAAAAGTTGGGCCTAAATCTAAAAAGGTTTCTCGAATCCAAATCGCCTGGGTTCGGCGACGGCGTGCCCGTTTTTCATCCGTCATTCCACCGGGATAGCTCCAGGGCTTGCTATCAAGCCATAACCCCAAGAGTAGGGTTAAAAAGAACGCCCAAATGTCAACGAATCGCCGATTTCGGGAATAATTTTCTCGATTCCAGCGATAGGCTTTATCTTTGTAAATCTTATCGACGGAGTCCTGGGGAGAGAGCGGACGTTCCTGACTGGGTTTGAGGTTGATAGGGTCTTTAGAGAGAGCAGACACTCGGATTCCTAGAATAGTGTTTCAAAAAATCAGTCCGATAAAAAAGCTTTTAACCCCTGTGATTAAGCATGATTATTGATTTTTTGGCTCAATCTTGGTCTCTCCCACAACTAGAAAACAAATTTAATCCGCTCAAAAGTTTTCACTCTTAGACGGATTGATTGCGGTAGAGTTTCAATTCAGCACGCAATCGGGCAATTTCAGAGCGCAGCTCATCAATGGTGGCTTGAAGATCACCTGACTGGGAACCAAAGGGTACAATCGTGGTCGTCGTTCGCCCAAGACTTGCCGATTCCGCCTCCCTTTGGGCTTTTTCCAGGACTTGCTCCGTAAATTGCCGTAATCGCTCGCGTTGCTCAGCATCAAACTTGCCGAGTTCACTGAGGGCATTGGTTAGGGCATCTTCTACTTGCTCATTTAGGGCTTGCGCCAGAGCTCTGCCCACAAAAAAGGCATGAATGACAGAATGGCTCATGAAAAAATTTCTTTAGCATCCGCAACAAAATTATAACTTGTTTGTCAGGAGAGGGGATGGAAACCCAGATGAAGGTTGAACGTTCGATCATGGGGCAGTTTGAAGGTTCTGCATAGAACCTTGAATGGAATCCTTAACCTACGTTCAACTTAGAGTCGGGGTTTCGCTACAGGCCAATCGCTTCTGGGGGGAAAAGATTGTTCAGTGTGCAAGAAGGTCGAACCCGGTGCCTGAGGCCCGTTGACTCGAAGTGCAAAACCAAATCCTAACCCGGCTGAGGCGGCGATCGCACCGGTCAGAAGGAGTGCTCGTAGCAGGGATGTCTTCTGGGGCGAGTTCTTCTTTGGAGTACAGGATAATTTCACTGTACGCTCATGTAGCAGGTTAAATTTTATTGCATTTGTGTTCTTAAAATGAACCAAGGTTTGAAGTTTTGTTACAAAAAGCTGACCCATGGCGGGTTGAGGCGTTGGTGACGCAGATGTTTTGCCATTGGCGGGAGGGGATTGGGCAGCGATCTGACCAGAGCTAGGGCAGAGCAAGGCTTCTGGCTTAACTTTAGATTGAGCGATTAAACAATCTTGCAGAGGTGCTTGAGGTGTTGGTGTCTGCTCCAACTTAGGCAAAAGAGAAAGCCAAGCGTCTACCGTTTGGGGGCGTTTTTGAGCCGAAATTTCCAGTCCGCGCCAAATCGCCCGTTTAACAGCTTGGCTCAGCTTAGGCGTGACGTGATGAGAGTTTTGTAAGAAAAGGCGATCGCCTCCATCAGCTTGCAGCTTTTGGCGAACGGGTGCAGGTAACGGTGAGTTCCGATACAGCAAGGTGTAGAGAGTTGCCGCCAAGCTGTAAATATCGGTCGCTGCTGTACAAAGTGGCTCCTGAGAATACAGCTCCAGTGGAGCATATCCAGCCGAAAGCCCATCCGTTTGGGTTGGCATCATTTCAGGGAAAAACTCACAGAACATCCCCAATTCACCGAGTACAACCCGATCCGAGTTTTCTTGCCGAATCATGTTTTGAGGTTTGATATTGCGGTGTAGCAACCCAGCCTTGTGCAGAGAACTCAGGGCATTGCTCACTTGACGAATATAGTCAATTGCTTTCGCTTCTGAAGTCACCGACCTTTGGATGAGTTCCGCCAGAGTCTCCCCTGAAACATATTCCATCACAACATAAGGACACCCAGCGTCTTCAAAAATATCAAGTACTTGAACGAGATTCGGATGCTTCAAGCGTTTCAATCGCTCGGCTAGCGCTAGAAATTTCGGCTTGAGTCGGTCAACCTCTGAGTGTTGACGCCAATTTTCGGTTAAGGTTCTGATGACGACGGCTTGACCAGACTCTGTATCAATGGCTCGGTAGGTGAGTGTCAGGACATCTTGACCTAAATGGGCGATGAGGAGATATTTCCCTTTATTTAAGGCTGCTCCAGCCGTCAAATTCATAAAATTTCACTCGCCGTTTTCCCTACATATGCTACCTCTTAGAAGTCGGTCAGCAAACCCTCAAGGTGGTTAACGAGCTTTTCAGTCTTTTTGGGAAATGTTGTTGAAGCCTTGATGCTATACCAAAGACTATGTTTACTCCGCTCGCATTCTCCCTGCTGATGATGTTGGGATCGCCAACAATTGACAGTTCCGTGGCGACTACGCGTCAGGCTACACCAGCGCCAGCCGTTACAGCCAGTCAGGCTGAAGTGTTAGCCGTTTTGGCTTTCCATCTAGCTACGAGTGGAAATATTGAGTCATCTCAGTCAGTCTTTGATCGTGCCATTCAGGTGGCAGAGGTGATTTCGGATCGGGCGGCTAAAATCAGAGCCTTGTCTGCGATCGCCTTTCATCTGGCACAGGTGAGCCAGACAGCGCGCTCCGAACAACTGTTTAACAAAGCAGTACAGCTCACCAAACAAACGAATTCTGAGTTTAACCTGTATGCTCAAGGCCCAGCCTTGCGGGATGTGATCATTCAAATGGCTCAAGCCGGACAAACCGAACGAGCGTTGCAGTTAACGAAGACACTTTCCTCTAACTTCCATAAAGCTCAAGCTCTCAACGAAATCGCGGCGAGTCTTGCCAATCGTGGACAATGGCAGCAAGCCAAGCCCATCCTATTACAGGCGCTGCAATTCGCCAGAGGCATGACCGGAGACTATGCCTATGAATCGAATGGCTTTTGCGGCAACGATAAATTTGCAGTACTTTCTCAAATCGCGGGTAATTTAAGTTTACTGTCTGAGCTAGACCGTGCCCTGCAAGTGGCGGGAAGCGTCTCTGGCTGTAGTTCTGCCGCTGGGCAATCGACTCAGGACTATCAAGCCTGGGCATTTCTGGGCATTCTGAACCATCTGACAAAAGTAGAGCCAGTCAAGCGGACGTGGACAAGCGCCCAGGCTATCCGAAGTCCCTTAGAGCAATCCATGGCTTGGTCTGCGATCGCCGTCAAACTGATCGATCTGGGGGAAGTACCCCTCGCTTTATCAATCGCGCAAAAAATTACTGCCATTCCTCCCGTAAAGGATTATAGTCCTGAGTGGACGCTACTCAATTTTGGGGCAAAGGAAAATGCCTTGAGGGATATCGCCCTGAAACTGTCACAAAAGCAACAGTTTGAAGCCGCGATGAAAGTTGTGCAAGGCATGAGTGCATCACCCCCTGTATCCGGCTCTATGCCAGAGTCTGATCTGTTTCCTCAACCCAGTATCAAAGACACAACCTTGGGTGAGATGGCTCACCAACTGGCACTGGCTGGGCAAGTTTCTCAAGCTCTCCAAATCGCAAAATCCATTCCCAATACGGAAGCTAAGGCTCTAGCTCAGATTGCGATCGCCAGAGTTTTGCAAACCACAAAACAAGAATCACAAGCGTCAAAATTACTTCAAGATTTGGCCTTACCGCCAACACCCACGACGCTCAATGACTATTCCGCGTCTCAGCCAATCAGCCACATCGCAACGGCACTCGTGACGGTGGGACAAACGGAGCGTGCGCTCCAGATGGCGGCATCGCTCCCAAGTGACTTGATGAGAGAAACAACCCTAACCGATATGGCTGTCCAACTGGCAGATTTGGGACAAATTGAGTCAGCTTTGAAACTGGCGAATCGCCTCAAAGGTGAGGGTTCTCGTTCGATACTTTCCCAGAAAGTCGCATCTAAACTCGTGGCAGTGGGGCAACTAGAGCGGGCGTTTCAGATAGCCTCCTCTATTCCAGGCAGTCCCTCATCCCTAGAAGGAAGTGAAAAGGCCAAGTTGTTCGCTGAAATTGCTAGTAAATTTGCCCAATTAGGGAAGCGATCGCAAGCCTTAAAAGCGGCTGAAACCATTGAAGACGATGAACTGAAAGCCAAAACGATAGCCGAGATTGCCACTAAGCTGGCTCTGTAAACAGGAGTTTGTTACTCTTCCCACTCTGAAGGGGTAGATGAGTTGTTGACTCTATGGTTCGACAACTCCATAAAAGGGAAGGAGTGGAAATCTGGCAATTTGAGCGCTAGCTCCAGTTCGGAATGTGTATAGATGTTCACCCTGGTGATGATTGAACTCGCCTTGATGGGGTGAGCAAGCGAGTCTTGAAACGGTACGCAAAACCGGAAAAAACAAAACTAATCTAGCTGCTGACGAAACAAAGTATCCAGGAAAACGGTAGAACCAGCAAGGTAGGCTGCTAAAAGTAAGAACCCTAACATAATTTCTGCCTCCAGTGTTTAAGGGTTACCTATTAACCCTACTTTTAATCGTCAGCGATTCCCCCAAGAGATTAAGTGTCATCAATCAATACAGTTGGTGATGTTGATGTAAAAAATTTGTGATTCTTATCTCAATTTTATGGTGAGTAAGGTCACTTAATAAAAAGTAGGGATAAGGTTTGTATCTCAGTTGACAGTCTTACGGGGCGGCGGATAATGTTTTTGCAGAAAGGCTTGAGCCTCTGTCTCATCCTGAATCATGCCATCCAGTGTGGCGGCTAACAGCGCGTCTAACATTTCTCGGTATTGCGGCCCTGGTTTATAACCCAACTTTTTCAGGTCGTTGCCATTAAGCGGTGCCTGTATATCGGCCCAAGTTGTGAGATATTTCCACAGCGTCCGTCTGATAGTTCTGGGAGCCTGAATGGCCATTAACACTAAAGTCGGTAACTTATACTGTCGCAGTAACCACACCACTGCACTGGGATGCTGGGTATTGGGCAAGGACTGTTCTACCTGTGCTTGTGCTGGGGCGAGTTGCTGGAGGCGCTCAATACTATCAAGGGGCAACTGAAGATTTTCTGCCACAGCCGCCCGTTCTTCAGGAGCTAGGTATGCCAGCAACACTTCTAGACGCATCCGCCAGTGTTCTAGGCGTCGAGTGGGGTCAAACCGTCGCAGCCAGCGGTCAACCAAACGCACTTGCCACCACAGCGTTTCATTGAGCTGTAGGCTGGGATGGATGCAGCGCAGTGCGCCTAAAGAGGCTAAAAGCTGTAAGGCTCTGTTCCAATAAGCGGCCTGTAAAATATGCTTGAGTTCGGCTTTGAGGCGGGTTTGCAGTGCCGGTGCTCGGTCATTTTGCGATCGCGATCGCTCATAAACTCCACTCTCCATGGCGTAGCGGATATAGGCTTCGGTTTGGGGTTCAATCTCAAATCCCAAGCGCACGGCAAACCGTACAGCCCGATAAATCCGAGTAGGGTCTTCAATAAAGCTGTTGGCGTGTAAAACTCGAATTTGACGCGATCGCAAATCGAGCAACCCCCCAAAGAAATCCAATAAGGGCAACTCCCCACTCCGAGACGTCGTCAGGCGAACCGCCAAAGCATTGATGGTAAAATCTCGCCGATACAAGTCTTGACGAATCGAACTGGCTTCGACTTCAGGGTTCGCTGCCGGATAAGGGTAGAATTCAGTGCGAGCGGTGGCAATATCGACCCATAGAGAGTCCAACGCGGGGTCATTGTGCCATAACAACGCTGCTGTCTGAAAGGCTCCATGAACGTCTAAACGAACATTTGGGTAACGTTTTTGCAGGGCTTGAGCCAGGGTTACCCCGGCACCCGTATCCGCTGAGCGATGAAACCCATCCACCACTAAATCAATATCTTTGAGCAGCAGCGTCTCAGACGCATCAGCCAACAATAAATCGCGGATGGCTCCCCCCACCAAATAAAGATGCCAACCCCTAGATTGAGCCTCCTGAGCCGCTTGGGTGAGGAGTTCCCACTGCGCCGGAGCGAGGCGATCGCGAAGATTCGGGATAATCGCTTGAGGATTGGTCATGGGTAGAGGACAGGATGTTCCCCCCGCCTCCCAGTCTCCACTGCCATTTTGATGCAGTTGCCGCAGGACATCGGTACGGGTGACGATTCCCACTAACTGTCCCTCTTCCAAAACGGGAAGACGCCCAATATCGTAAGTCACCATCAGCGATTCAATTTCTGGCAGGGATGTTTCGGGCGCGATCGTCTTGACATTTCGGGTCATGTAACCTTTAACAGGCGCATGACCAAACCCGTGATGTAGTGCTAAATCCAAATCTCGCCGGGAGACAACCCCAACCAGTTGGTCATTTTCATCCACTACGGAAAGCCCTGAATGACCATAGCGCAGTAAAATCCGTTGGGCTTCGCTAATCGTGGTTTCGGGACGAATAGTGCGTACTGGGGACGACATTAACTCCCTGGCGCTGAGTGGCTCTTGGATTTGGTCTTTAAGTTGGTGAACAAGCTGCTCTACAGTTGCCAGGGAATCCACATCTCGCAGCCTCATCGATGCCGCCTGGGAATGTCCCCCACCCCCCAAGGGTTGGAACAACTCGTTCAAATTTGTTCCTTCAATTCGCGATCGCCCAATCACTGTTAAGTATGACGGGGAAGGGGGATGAGCCATGGTCGGAAAATTTTGTCTTGTGGCTCCCTCAACTTCCTCAGCTCCCTCAACTTCTCCAGCTCCCTCAACTTCCCCTCTTCGCGGATACTCCGCCGCTAAGAGCAGAGCATCGCTTTCCGTGAGTTCAACCAGTCGGGACGCCAACCCCGATAATCCAGGAACAAATCCTATGGTTTTCAAGATTACCCAAGAAATTCTGTAGCCTAAGTGGTCTTGTGAGTGTAAATCATCTAGGGCTTGTGTTAATAGGGCTTGGAGTTGAGGAGACAGTCCTGGATCGACATATTCGGCAATTTGCCGGACGTTTGCCCCTTGTAGCATTAACCAGGCTAAAGCGGCAGCATCTCGGGCTGTCGTTTGGTCATAGGTCAAAGAACCTGTGTCCACATGGATACCTAATGCCATGACTGTTGCTTCAGCCGTGGTTAAGGTCATAGAAGCTTGTTGCAACTGTTCAACAATCAGAGTTGTTGTTGCTCCCACCGACTCAATCTGAATGTGTGTGGCAGGGATATCGCTGTCGATATCTAGGTGATGGTCGTAGATTTCAATGGCGGTTAAATGAGGTAAGTCGAACCACTCAGCGGCTTTTCCCACGCGATCGCGCTTTTGAGTATCGACCACCACTAAGGATTGTATTTGTTTGGGGTTGACAGACCGACGCTCAATGAGGGCATACTCATCCCGATGCAGGGCTAAAAAATCTCGAACGGCTGGGTGAGCACCGCCCGTGAGAACGAGTTTGGCTCCCGGCTTCAAACGGGTTAACCCCACAGCGGCTCCTAAAGCGTCGAAATCAGTGGTTGTGTGACACAAAATCAGATCCATGGTTCGCGGGGTGAGGGGTTTAACCGCTCGGAAATTTCAGCCAAAGTCGGTCAATTTTTGGTAGCTTAAATGACACAAAGGATTTAATCAGACTGAACAAGAACCCTTTGTTCCCAGAGTCGGTCTCAATAAAAACACGGCAATAACTTGAAAACTCTAGCTCTTGCCATGAGATTATATTATTGGTTGCACTCCCTGCCTGGATGGCTGAATCACAAAATCCACATATCCACAATTTAGATATAAGTGGGCTGAAATTAGCACAGCCAGGGAAACTCCAAACGACAAAGGGCAAAGTACTTGTCCTATTGGCGCAAGCCAAGTTACAAACTCTAGTTACACCTTATCTCGGAGGTGTTTTCCAGTAGACGCTGAGTAAGACCCATTAGGCTTTGCTCTAAACGGCATCGGCGGATGACGCTAGGAATGATACGGGAAGAGTCCCTGTCGTATTTCACTATCAGTCAAATTTGGGCTGAATAGTTTCTATCCAGCTCACTGTTTTTAATTTGGGAGAACAAGAAATGTCTATCATATTTCAACTATCACTTGCTGCTCTGGTTGCCCTGTCTTTTGTGATGGTGGTTGGTGTGCCCGTCGCCTACGCCTCTCCGCAGAACTGGAATCAATCCAAACAGCTAATCTTTTTAGGTTCCGGCGTTTGGGTAGCTCTGGTTCTTTTAGTGGGTGTCTTGAATTTTCTGGTGGTGTAAACAACGTACACGCCTCTACCCGAATTTTCGCTCTTAATGATTTCACACAACAGCCATGGCAGTTTTCGAGGGAACTTTTACTTCATCGACACCCCTGCGGTTTGCAATTATCATTGGTCGATTCAACGATTTGGTAACGGGCAAACTGCTAGCCGGGTGTGAAGATTGTCTGAAACGCCACGGTGTTGATACCAATCCCCACGGTACTCATGTAGATTATATTTGGGTACCTGGTGCTTTTGAGGTGCCCCTGATGGCTCGTCAAGCGGCGCTCACGGGACGCTATGATGCCGTGATTTGTCTAGGCGCAGTGATCCGGGGGCAAACCCCTCATTTTGATTATGTCGCGGCTGAAGTCGCCAAGGGGATTGCTGCGGCTGGTGTTGAAACGGGTGTGCCAGTCATCTTTGGAGTTGTAACAGCCGATACCATGCAACAAGCCTTAGAACGGGCGGGTATCAAGAGTAATAAGGGCTGGGACTATGCCTTGAATGCCTTGGAGATGGCCAGCTTAATGCAGCACTTCAAGGGAAACGGGATAGCTTCGGCTTATGCTACTTATGAAGAAAATGCTGTTACGCCTCAGGCGCTACCGATTTCCTCCAATCGGACCATCACTTCAGAGGCAAGGGTTGAACACCAACCGTCGGCTGAGTAGATTCTGGGGGATGGAAGAGGAAACAGAGACAGCCACACAAGGGGACAAAGTCGGTGTTTCCTGACGTCCTCCTGGTGTGTCTTTCCGTTCTCTCCATCCCCCATCCAAAATCTAAAATTCAAAACAGTTGACAGATGGTAATTATTCTGGCAATCTAGAAATTGTGGAAACGATGCGGGTATAGCTCAGTGGTAGAGCGTCACCTTGCCAAGGTGAATGTCGCGCGTTCGAATCGCGTTACCCGCTTTTAAAAACGACCAGTATTGTAAGATCGCGAACTAGTTCAGTAGTGCGTGTTACTGAGTTTAGGAAGCTTATATGAGTTTAGGAAGCTTGTAAATTATATAAAACGTTGACAACCTTAACTCTAAATGATGAGCTAGGGTGGTGCGTGTTAAGGGAAGCGCTAGTATGATTAAGAATGGGCATTTCCTCTGCATCGCTCAATCCAGGGTCTTGATCGCTTCTCAGGCCGTAGTCATGAGTTACTCCCGTCTCAATGGGATTGACCAACACTATGGCTGGTCTAAGTTAGGATAATCTTTGCTTGAAGTGTTTGGGTAATGAAATAGCGCCTGTGCCATCTCAGAAATCTCAAAAGATTGACTTAAACAATGAGTACCCCTGCCCTTGTCGGCGTCGGGGTTCTTTAATACCGATCGCGCTGACCGATGCCTTTGGCTGCAATCGTTGTCAGCAAATCTTCGTGGTTGAAGAAAGCGGGTATGTCATAGAGCAACTCTCTACCAGCTACCCCTACAAGAAAGCGTACCGTTGGACAGGACATCGGTGGAGTACAGCCAATTCAAGTTTTGGCGAATATTATCTACCCATTGCGATGGGGATGATCTTCGTACTCCTGGTTGTCTGGCTTCCGATCGCGTTACGCGCTCCAAAAAGTGTCACCTTTGTGTTGGTGTTGCTGGCGGTGATCATCGCGTCACTGCCTTCTCTCTGGTTTTGGCTAGCTCATCGGCGTTAGCAGTAGGTGATAAATGGAGACTGATGGCTTGACGCCTAACCCAACTGATACTGTACTCCGTGCCTATCGGGCTTCTTTAGTCTTAGCAACGACTACAGGAGTAGACCGTAGTCGCGGGATTCAAGCGATGGCGAAGGCGCTCTCTAACTCCTTTGATGATATTTTGGAAGCCAACACCCTCGACTTGGAAGCCAGTCGAGAAATGGCAGTACCAGAGATCATTTGGGAGTGGCTCAAGCTGACGCCAGAGCGGCTTCAGACTAGCATCCAGATTTTGCAAAGGATTGGAGAGTTATCCGATCCCATTCGGCGGGTGATGAACGCCTCCTACCAACTGGATCACTCTCAAACCTATTGCCACCTGATGCCACTGGGAGTCATTGCTTTAATTTATGAAGCATTTCCAGAGTTGAGTGCAATCACCGCCGCCTTTTGTATCAAAACTGGCAACTGTCTGATTCTCAGAGGGGGGAGTGAAGCCAGTCAATCTAATCTGGTGATTTCCCAAGCTTTACAAACAGCCTTAGATGACGCAGGATTGCCAGAAGGATGCCTGCAACTGTTGCCCTCAGACCAAGGTGCTTCGATTCGGGATTTAGTCACCCAAGACCGTTACCTCAACTTAGTCATTCCCTATGGGCGACCCACACTAGTACAGCAAGTGTTAGAGCAATCTACAGCACCCGTTTTAAGGTCGGCAATGGGCAACTGCTACCTGTATTGGTCTGCCACAGGAACGCTGGATATGGTTCGTTGGGTCATTTTAGACAGTCAGGCGAGTGAACCCGACCCAGTCAATGCGATTGAAAAGATTTTGATCAATCGTCATCAAAAACCATCTTCCTTGGTCATGCTTTGGAATAGCCTCAAGGAAAAGGGCTTCAAACTTAAAGGCGATGCCGAACTGGTGGCTGAGTTTCCCGAACAGTTAACCTTGGCAGCGGAATCTGAATGGAATCAACCTTATCTTAATAAAACCATTGCATTTAAGGTCGTCGATAGTATTGAGTCGGCGATTAGCTGGTTGAACCAGTACAGTAGTGGTCACGCTGACTGTATTGTCACCGAGTCTTATCAAGAAAGTCGCCAATTTGCCTTAGGGGTTGATAGCGCCTCGGTTTATATTAATTCTTCACCCCGATTTTCACGTAACCCGAAACGAGCAGATGCTGTTTTTCTGGGGATGTCAAACCAAAAGGGCTATCGTCGGGGAATGATTAGTTTGGAGGCACTCACGACACTGAAGCAGGTGATTCAGGGAAATGAGAAGTATTAAGTAATGGGTAATGGGTAATGGGTAATGGGTAATAGGTAATGGGTCATCACAGAGTAAGAACTGTTTTTGACCTTTGCCTGATCAATTACCAATCACCAACTACCCATGACAAATTACTATTGACTATTCTTTCCCAACCAGTTTGACCTTCTGTGCTAGACCTAACAATTGTAAAAACTGAATGGTCATCCAGGTTAGGTCAATTTCCCACCATTTCATACCGTGTCGAGCCGAATATTGATAGGCGTGATGGTTGTTATGCCAGCCTTCTCCATAGGTCAGTAAAGCCACCCACCAGCAGTTTCTTGAGTGGTCATTCGCGTCATAGGTTTGATAACCAAACATGTGCGTTGCACTGTTGACTAACCAAGTGCAGTGAAACACAATAACGATCCGAGCGAAAATTCCCCAAACGACAAAAGGCCAGCCTCCCAGCCCGTAGAAAATCAAGCCCAGAACGATTTGAATGGGAACAAAATAATTTTGTAGAAACTGATAAACCGGGTCATCTGAAATGTCTTTGGTGTAGCGAGGAATCTCTACATCCGCCGGGATATTATAGAGCATCCAACCCATGTGGCTCCACCAAAATCCCTGATTGGAATTATGGGGATCGGGTTGAGTATCAGAATGTAAATGATGGATGCGATGCAAACCAACCCACCGGATTGGTCCTCCCTGGCAAGCTAAAGTGCCGCAGAAAACGAAGAAGTATTCCAGCCATTTAGGAGTCTGAAAACTCCGATGAGTGACTAAGCGATGAAATCCTAGAGTAATTCCTAAACCACCAGTGACCCAGTGGAGCAAGATAGCTAAGCCGATAGCTTTCCAGCTAAAATTGCTGGGGAGCAAGGCAAAAAGCGCACCGATGTGTAACACCGCCATGAAAATGATGGTGACCCAATCGGGGCGTAAGGGGGAGGAAATCTCCGCTTTTTCTGGATTTGAGGTAGCGATCGTCATCTGTAAGTTTTATTTAAATTGTGCAGCCTAATCTGTTATCTTATTTGAGATTTTGAAGGATGGATTCAGGAATTTGGCTGTGGGAAAAAGACCAACCTTCAAAAATCGCCAATCCAAATTGATTGATTAATGAACAGCGATCAGCAACTTCAAGCAGCAGAAAAGGCACTAGTTCCGATTTTTTACGGAATTGACACTGGCGTCAAGCAAAATCTCAAAAAAGTGCTGGATTCTTTTCGCCGTCATCGTGTAGGAGTGCATCACTTTGCTGGAGTCAGTGGTTACGGGCACGATGATTTGGGTCGTCAAACCTTGGATCAGGTGTTTGCGGAGGTGATGGGGGCTGAGGCGGCGGCGGTACGGGTGCAGTTGGTTTCGGGCACCCATGCGATCGCCTGTTGCCTGTTTGGTATCCTGCGTCCTGGTGACGAGATGCTGGCGGTGGTGGGTTCACCTTACGACACGTTAGAAGAGGTGATTGGTTTACGAGGGCAAAACCAAGGTTCTCTAAGGGAGTTTGGTATTGGTTACCGCGAGTTACCTCTCACCCCGGAGGGAACCGTAGATTGGCACCATTTGAGTCAAGCGGTGGCTGACAACACGCGCCTCGTTTTGATACAACGTTCTTGTGGTTATTCCTGGCGCTCCAGCCTTTCCATTGCCGACATTGAAAAAATCGTCCAGGTGGTTAAACAACAAAACCCGAACACCATTTGCTTTGTAGATAACTGTTATGGGGAGTTTATTGAAAATCGGGAACCTCCAGCCGTTGGGGCTGACCTGATTGCCGGTTCCCTGATTAAAAATCCTGGTGGTACTATTGTCACAGCGGGCGGATACATCGCCGGAAGGGCAGATTTAGTCGAGGCGGCGGCTTGTCGCTTGACCGCCCCTGGCATTGGCAGTTCGGGGGGCGCAACCTTCGAGCAAAATCGACTGCTGTTTCAAGGGCTGTTCTTAGCCCCGCAAATGGTGGGAGAAGCCATGAAAGGGAATCACTTAACGGCTTATGTCTTCCACCAACTGGGCTACCCGGTGAATCCGCTGCCCATGGCACCCCGACGGGATGTCATTCAAGCCATCCAACTCGGTTCACCAGAGAAGCTGATTGCCTTTTGTGGAGCGATTCAACAGCACTCACCCATCGGTTCCTATCTCAGCCCCGTGCCAGCAGAGATGCCCGGTTATGAGAGTCAGCTAGTCATGGCAGGAGGTACGTTTATTGATGGCAGCACTTCCGAATTTTCCGCCGATGGCCCCCTGCGAAAGCCCTATATTGCTTTTTGTCAAGGGGGAACCCATTGGACTCATGTGGCGATCGCGCTAGAAGCGGCTATAGAAGCCGTTGGACCAGCTTAAGGAAGTTGGCTGCAAGCGTTATCTGCACTCACCACCTCCTCAACAGGCTCTAAAATCTAGCTAAACCGATGGGAAGGGCTATAGCTAGGTTGAGGGTCTTGAGTCCTGAAGCGAACCAGCCAGTCGGAATTAGCGGCCAAAAGATGCTCAATTCCCCAATGCACATAATTCTCGATGTGTAAACGCAGCTCTAAGGAACGATACGGAAACTTAGTCTTTACGGGCCAGCTTTGCTGATTGGCAAGCACAGGATAAAGCCCCTGAATCCCACTCATAACATAGTCCACTAATTTTTGGCGTAATTCAGGATTAGCAAAAGCTTGCTTGTAAGGATCATCAGGATATAGGTCTAAAGCATTTGTAATTTCTTCATTGATGACCACGATTCCCAAGTTTTCACTCTCTTTGGACATTGGTGATGACATTGTTTCGTTCCTCAAATCGATGGGCTACCAACTAGCGCTAATCCACCCGGAAAAATGGATAAACCCTCAGCGATCACTTCTTTAGCCAAAAGACCTCTGTATCTAAGTACAGACCACGCACTCGGCGCTGCCCTCTTTAGTTCCCTCGGCAACAGACAGGAGAGCGGGACAGGTCAGATACTCTACGATGGGTTTACTCCGCTGAATGTACAGCTTGGAAGTGAAAAATTTGGGTAAGAAGACCCAAACTCACAGACCTTTTTTGTAAATAAGAATTAAGAACTTTGTTTGAGGCGATAGCCGAGGCCATGAACCGTCTCAATTAAATCCTGAGGCGCGCCTACAGTTTTGAGTTTATTACGTAAACTCTTAACGTGTGCTTTAACCGTAT
>DATNQL010000099.1:0-5094 GCA_036704025.1 Stenomitos sp. | reverse complement strand
CGAAAATTTCATCTTATGCGCCATAGGGGTAGGAAATTTTCATCTATTGGGTCAAAATTTTTCATCTTATATGCAAATCAGAGGGCTGAAAGTGCCATCAGTCCGTGGGAAAAATTTCAACTTATGTGCAAACCGACAGGGAGAAACTCACGATAGCCCAGAAGATCATCAAGCCCAACTAGAAATCCTGCAAGCACTCTATCGAGAGAAACAGAAAAATGCCAAAGACGGGACTGCACCTCGCCTCGTGATTGCAATGGAGATGTTTCAGCGACCTTATCAGAACATTCTCGATCAATACATCGCAGGGAAAATTACAGAAGAACAGTTCATTGAGCAAAGCGAATATGAAGAACGCTGGGGTTTTGCTTGGGAATACTATGCACCCATACTTCGCTTTGCCAGAACTCATCAACTGCCTGTCTTAGCCTTGAACACACCCACAGAGGTAACCCGTAAAGTTGCCCGTAGTGGATTAGAGAGCCTAACTGCCGCTGAACGCAGGTATATTCCGCCGTTTTCAGAAATTCGGACAGATAACGCCGAATACCGTCAAATGATTCAAACATCCTACGAACAACACGATCAAGGTGGACATGGCAACAGTAGCAGCTTTGAAAGATTTTTCACCGCGCAGGTGCTGTGGGATGAGACAATGGCAGAAGCGATCGCCCAATGGCTCAAAGCTAATCCAGATGATCAAGTGATCGTCTTAGCTGGGCAAGCTCATATTGTGTATGGCTACGGAATACCCAGTCGTGTTGCTCGACGCCTCAATAATCATCAATTGGTACAGCGTTCAGTCTTGTTTGGTGTTCCTCAAAAGGAGCCATCTAGAGCCAGAAAAAGCATAGCTGATTACTTTTGGGCACATTAGCCAAGAACTGACCAATCCGCCGTTCTAGCCAGTCCCGCAGAAATAGAGATAGACTCACTCACGCTTGTCGGAACTAATGGACTGATGATGCCCTCTGCTAAAAAGTATTGAACCGTATTCACGAGTTCTTGGGGATGACAAGGCTTAGAAAGATAGGCATCGGCACCTTGCTTGATTCCCCAGTAATGATCGCAATCTTCTTTCTTGTTAGAACACATGATTACAGCTACGTTTTGGGTTTTCTGATCGGATTTAATCCGTCTACAGACTTCGTAGCCATTCATCTTCGGTAACAGGATGTCTAAGATAATCAGACTCGGACAAAAACGCTGCGCCTGTTCCAGTGCTGCCACACCATCATCCGCAAAAATAATATTTAGCCCAATCGTTTTAAGAATTTTAAAGACGATCAACTGTTGTGTTAGATCATCATCCACGACTAAAATTGTGCCCATAAATACTTACCTGCCATCAGGAAGGCTCAGGAAAGGCTTTTGAACTGATATTTTGTACCCTTACGAGGGCAAGCTTTCTTTGGATTGGGTAGGCAGTGTCCAATTTTCTAAAGAACCAAGCCAGAACATTGGTGAACACACCTCACCCTAAGCTACTGACAAGGGTGCAAAATATAAGTTGAAGATATTCTTATGATAAGTTCTTTTTGTATATGGCACTACTATAATGAGCGCAAAGTTGTGAATTTTCCTTAAGCGTCAACCAAAGGTTAACCGAATCGCCTCCGGTTAGATGATGGAATCACCAGCACAGATATTCGACAAACGGCTGGGAGAATGGTGCGTTTAAGGCGTTTTTCAGGCTCTAGAGATTAATCAGTGGTTGTAATACACTCACCATTTCAGGATTGCTCGCCACGAGGGTAGGCAGTGATATTTTTCCGTAATTCTCTCCAACGAGGAGGGGGAAAATTTTCTGGGAATCCAGGGGTGCCCAAACCCCGCCCGCCGCTTGTACAATCACCCAAGCTCCTGCAATATCCCAAATCTTGGGAGTCGCCTCGATACCTCCCAAAGCTGCACCACTAGCAATTGACAGGAAGTTGTAACTGGCAACACCTAACATACGAATTTTACAAGGCAAGGCTTGCTGCAATAATGAGGCACTGCGGGTGCAAAGGCTGAAAAAGTGGTTGCTGCTGAGGGAATCAGTGCTGCTGTGGATCGGACGTCCATTGAGAAATGCACCGTTTTCTATCCCTGTGATTCCCGATTCCCCCGGCAAAAAACCATGAAACGTTTGCCCAATGGGAGGGAAATGAACGTAGCCAAATACAGGGGTTCCTTGATAAACCAAGCCGAAGGAAATGCCCCAAAGCGGAATTCCTCTGGCGAAGTTGGTGGTGCCATCGAGGGGATCGATAATCCAGCACCATTCAGTGTCCGGAAAAATATGTTGCCCTTCTTCACTTAAGATCCCGTGACTGGGAAAATGAGAAGCGATCGCTTCTCGAATCGTCTCATCTGCCCAGTTATCCGATTGAGTGACTAAGCTACCATCTAACTTCTCTGATGCCTGCACTTGTCCAAAATCAGCCATGAGCTGAGTGCCGACGCGGTTAGCCGTCTCGGTGGCAAAGTTAAGAATGTCTGTCCAAAAATCAGTCAATTAATCTAACTCTCCTTCCATCACACTTGCGATCGCGGCTTTTGCATTATCCTGGAATTCTTTGACATTGATGCGCCTAAGCAACCAAACCGCCCAAATCATCCCTAGCGCTTGCAAGGCAAACACCGTTCCATAAGCCAGCACAGGCTCTGTAAACAGCATTTTACCCAAATTCAACACAGCCCCACCCAGCACTGTCGCCAGTCCCCGAGCCATCGCCTGAGACAAGCCCCAAGCCCCAATAAACGTACCGGCTGTTTCAGCCGCCGTCAAATCTAACATCAAACTGGTAGCACCGGCTGTCAGTATGCCAGAGGCAAGCCCAAAAAATAGTAAACTCCCCTTGAGTAGTCCTGCATTCCCCGTGAATCCAGCCATAATAATTAATCCAAAGCATACGGCTGCCCCTATACACCCTAGTCTGGTTGTTTTTTTCTTACCCAAACGGGGCAAAATCAAAAAGCCAGTGCCACTGATACCCAGTAGCGTCCCGATACCAAAGGGAACATTCAGTTTGGTGGTTTCCGAGATACACATCCCGAATACCTCCCCACCATAGGGTTCCATCACGGCATCTTGCATAAACAGACTCAGGGTGAGTACCAGCAGGAAGGTGAAAAATAGACTCGTTTGGCGCGATGCGGTTAAAACTTTTAGCGCCCGTGAAAGCGTAATTTGATCTTCTCGCTCTACCAACGTCGATCGCACACGATAACGAGAATACTTCTTCTCAACGCCAATGGTTGCCAGCAAGCACAGCCCAAACACCACAGCGGGCATGAATAAAAAGACGGGGTTAATCGTGGCTTGCAATTTAGCGATATCGGCGACTTTTGCCGTTTGGGTCGGATTATAGGACGAAATCGCCGCTCCACAAATTTCCGGTCGATTCAATAATCCACCGCTAATAATGGCTCCTACCACAATCCCCACCATTAACATCGACCAGACGACTCCAATGAGTTTAGAGCGGTTGTCTTCATCCGAGACATCGACGAGAAGGGCGGCAAACGGAGTGGAACTGGCACTGAGGGCTAAACCATACAGAGCAAAAATCAGAGCGAGTACTCCCGCCCAACTGTAGGTTTGTAGACTCCATCCCGTCCCTTGCAAACTGCCACCGAGTCGCCAAACAACTTGGAGGGCGATGAAAGAGAGGGTGGTAAACACAGCCGCGCCAATCCATACATAGCCCGTGCGATGATAGCCAAAAAGGGTTTTAGCATCAGACATCTGACCAAACCACACCCGCGCCGGACTCACAAACTGGTGCATGGCAATCGCACCGGCGGCAATCAGGGGCAATACTTTGAGCTCGTCAATCATCACCCGGTTGAGTACTCCTAGGGTTAGGAGTGACATGATGCCCAATCCCATTTGGAATAAGCCCAGCCGGAACATCGTCAAAACTTTAAGCCGGGGAAGCACCTTGTCGGTTGGCGATGGGGTGGGTGGGGAATTGGAAAAATCACTGGTTTCCATATCTCTAGTGACAGCGATCGCTTACCGAACTTAGTATTCTATCTTTGCTTCTATCTATTTAAAGTTACATGTTAATTCGCTCTCTTCTGGGCTGTCGTTGATGATTTGTAACGATACACTAAGGAAAATAAACAAATGTAAATAATAGAACAGATGAAGCAGACCATTACTTTAGGTCAGAATGGCCCAACGGTTACCGCATTAGGGATTGGGACTTGGGCATGGGGCGACAAGCTATTTTGGAATTACGGCAATGATTATGGAGCCTCGCAGGTGCAAGCCGCCTTTGAGGCAACCTTAGATTCTGGTATCAGCTTTTTTGATACGGCTGAGGTTTACGGGTTAGGAGAATCGGAATCCCTGCTAGGACGGTTTATGAAACAGCTAGGGCGTCCCGCACAGATTGCAACCAAATACTTTCCCGTACCCTGGCGATTGACTGCCCAGTCCGTGTCTGAGGCTTTAACCGCCAGTTTAAACCGTCTACAGGTTGAGCGAGTTGAACTGTACCAAGTGCATCAGCCGTTCGGCTTCTTCATGAGCCAGGAGATACTGATGAATGCTCTGGCAGATGAAGTTCAACGCGGTAGAATTGCGGCTGTCGGCGTTAGCAACTACTCAGCCGCTCAAATGCGGGAAGCTCATGGCTACTTGGCAGCCCGTGGCGTGCCGTTGGCGGTGAATCAGGTACAATACTCACTGCTGCAACGGAAAATTGAACGGAATGGCGTTCTCGATACAGCGCGTCAACTGGGCGTGACAATTTTGGCCTATAGCCCTTTAGCTCAAGGATTACTCACTGGCAAGTACACTCCTGAGCAATCTTTCCACTTCAATGATGCCCGCAGAATTGACCCCCGTTTCAGCAAAAGCGGTTTAGAAAAAATAGCTCCCGTTATACAGCTACTAAATCAGATCGGTGAAAAGTATCATCGTACACCGGCTCAGGTTGCCCTTAACTGGTTGATCGCTCAAGGTGTTGCTCCCATTCCCGGTGCCAAAACCGCACCACAAGCCCAACAGAATGCTGGGGCATTAGGCTGGAGCCTGAGCGAAGAAGAGGTTGCTCAACTCGAGCAGGCGACTCGTCAGTGGGTTGGCTAATGTCCTAA
>DATNQL010000098.1:0-4293 GCA_036704025.1 Stenomitos sp. | reverse complement strand
GTTATGCTGACAGGTGATAACCGGATTACGGCTGAAGTGATTGCCGCTGAAGCTGGCGTCGATGATTTCATTGCGGAAGCCACACCGGAAAACAAAATTGCCGTCATCCAAGCCGAACAAGCAGAAGGTAAGTTGGTTGCCATGACAGGTGACGGTACCAATGACGCCCCAGCTTTAGCGCAAGCAAATGTCGGCTTAGCAATGAATTCCGGCACCCAAGCGGCAAAAGAAGCTGCCAACATGGTGGATTTGGATTCCGATCCCACCAAGTTAATCGACTTAGTAACGATTGGTAAGCAATTGCTGATTACTCGCGGGGCGCTGACGACGTTTTCAATTGCCAACGACCTTGCTAAATACTTCGCCATCATTCCAGCCATGTTTGCCGCTGCTGGAATTGGTAGCCTCAACATTATGGGTTTGACCAGTTCTCAATCAGCCGTTTTGAGTGCGTTGATTTTCAACGCTTTGATTATTCCAGTTCTGATTCCATTAGCACTCAAAGGCGTCCAATTCAAACCTGTAAGTGCAAATCAGTTACTGTTGGAAAACATGTTCAAGTATGGCGTGGGTGGTGTCATTGCACCGTTCATTGGCATCAAACTGATTGACTTAATCGTGTCAGCCATTGGTTGGGCGTAAACAAGAACTATAAACACATCAAGGAGCGATCATGAAGCGAGTTAATTTATTTCGCCAGGTAATGCCCCTTAAGTTGAGTGATGGCATTGAGTTGCTGCAAGAGCAATGGAAAAGCAATCCGCTTCCTTTCGGGCTATTTCTAATGATGTGCCTGAATTTGGTCATTGCTCCCGCCGTCTATGCTTCAGCAGGACAAGCAATTGAGCGTACACAGGCTTGGGCAATTGGGATTTTGGCTTTGGTCACTTTAGGCTTAGCGATCTATTTATTTGCTGTAATTTTACAACCGGAGCGCTTCTAAATTATGGTTAGGGAACTCATTATTGGTGTTCGCTCTACCCTAGTTCTTTGGGTGTTGACGGCAATCCTTTATCCGTTGCTGATACTGTTCATCGGTCAAGTGGTTTTTCCGTATCAAGCAAATGGTAGCTTGATTCAAGATTTTCAAGGAAGGATTGTCGGTTCGGAATTAATCGGTCAACCCTTCACATCCGATCGCTATTTTCAATCTCGCCCCAGCACGACGAGTTACAGTACAGCTAACCCCAAAGACGATAAAGCTGGTGTCCTCAAAACAGGAGTATCAGGAGCTAGCAACCTTGCTCCCAGTAACACGGCAGTATTACTTAAAGATAATAGGAAACCCAACGATCCAGATTTAATCAAACGAATCCGTGATGATGCGGACAAGCTAAAACAGTCAGGTATTCAGCCAACTGCCGATTTGGTTTACACCTCTGGCTCTAGCTTAGATCCGCATATTAGTCGTCAGGCAGCACTGGCACAAATTCAACGAGTGGCAAAAGCGCGAAACCTGAATTCAACTCAGCTTGAGCGTTTGATTAACCAAAACACAGATAGCAGATTTCTGGGAATCTTTGGAGAGCCTGGGGTAAACGTACTCAAACTCAACCTTGCTTTGGACAAGTTAAAGCCTGGTAACTAAGAAGTACAATTGATAGCTTTTCTAGCCATGATTAGTAAGCGCGAATTAACCAATCAGCAACTATTACCAGTGCCTTACGAGCATTCAAAGCGGCGTCGTGGAAAACACAAATTATTTATCGGTATGGCTCCTGGCGTCGGTAAAACCTATCGAATGTTGGAAGAAGCCCACCAACTCAAAGAAGAAGGGATTGATGTTGTCATTGGCTTACTAGAAACTCATGGGCGTGAAGAAACTGCTGAACAAGCAATTGGGTTAGAAGTTGTTCCTAAACAACCAATTATTCATAAGGGTGTCACTTTAGAGGAAATGGACACCGACGGGATTTTAGAGCGTCAGCCTCAACTAGTACTTGTTGATGAACTTGCTCATACCAATGTACCCGGTTCTCAACGAGAAAAGCGCTACCAGGATGTTGAGGTAATTCTAGAAGCTGGAATTGATGTTTATTCAACGGTTAATATTCAGCACTTAGAAAGTCTCAATGACGTGGTGGCAAAAATTACTAGTGTTGTGGTGCGGGAACGGATTCCCGATCGCATTCTGGATGAAGCGACAGAAGTCGTCGTGGTGGATGTTACGCCCGAAACCTTACAAGAACGGCTGGTTGAGGGCAAAATCTACGCCCCAGAAAAAATCGAGCAATCTCTACAAAACTTCTTTCAGAAACGCCATTTAGTTGCCTTACGAGAGTTAGCGCTACGAGAGGTAGCTGATAATATTGAAGAGGCAGCAGAGAAAACGTCTACCCCAACAAGTCAGTTCTGCAACGTTCACGAACGGGTTTTGGTGTGTATTTCGACTTATCCTAATTCAGCTCAATTGCTGCGAAGGGGAGCGCGATTAGCCAGTGTAATGCGAGCGCGTCTATATGCTTTGTTTATCGAACACCCAGAACGCTTTTTGACTAAGGAAGAAAGTTTATATATTGAGGCTTGCGAACACTTTTGCCGCGAATTTGGGGGCGAGTTTTTACGGGTAAAGAGTGCTAATGTTGCCTCCACAATTGCTCAAGTTGCCCAAAAATATCACGTTACTCAAGTGATTCTGGGCCAATCTCATAAATCTCGCTGGGAGATACTTTGGAAAGGCTCTCTCGTTCAGAAGTTAGTGCGATATCTCAACAATGTTGATTTGCATATTATTGCCACTGAAAAGAACCCACCGAAACCATAGATTACAGGGTATCCTGAAAAAAATTAAGCGATTTTTCGGCCTTTAAGGAGATAAGTTGTCATCTCCCCCTTGCCTTTAATGGGGATAGCTCCTCGCTCTTTAAAAGAGTATTTATTTTGTAAGATATTATAGGTTGTGGAAGAGACTTGAATGCAACCGGGTAAACCGAAAGATTCCATACGGCTAGCAATATTTACCGTATCTCCCCATAGATCATAGATAAACTTGTTCGTGCCAATTACCCCAGCGACAACAGCGCCAGTGTTTATCCCAATTCGCATCGTTAATGGCTCATCGGTATTTCCTTGAAATTGAGCCACAACGTCCAGCATATCGATCGCCATTTCTGCGATCGCTTCAGCGTGATTACTCTGTGGTATCGGCAAGCCCCCAACCGCCATATAGGCATCGCCAATAGTTTTAATCTTCTCTACACCATGCTGTTGGGCTAATTGGTCAAACGCAGAGAAGATTTGATTGAGCAAGCTGACCACTTCGATGGGAGTGTGATGAGCCGAAAGCCTTGTGAAATCAACAATATCAGCAAACAGAACCGTGACTTCTGCAAAGCTATCGGCAATAATTTGTTGTCCCTGTTTTAACTGCTCAGCTACCGGCATGGGCAAAATACTCAGCAGTAAACGCTCCGTTCGTTCCTGTTCGGCTTGCAATTGCTGGAGATAAAATTGCTCCTGATCGCGCAACCACTTCTTCTCCAAACAGTTGCTAATTCGGGCGGCAAGCAATACCGCGTTGAAGGGCTTAGGAAGATAGTCCTCCGCTCCCAGCTCAATACATTCCACCACACTATTAATATCATCCACCGCTGAAATCACAATCACGGGGATATGGCGCAGGTTGGGGTCGTTTTTGAGATGCTCTAACACCTGATAGCCATTCATTTTCGGCATCATAATATCGAGCAGCACTAGATCAAACGGCTCTTGTTCCATCAGTTCTAGTGCTCTGATACCATCTTCGGCTACAGTGACCGTGTGCCCCTGTCGTCGCACTCGACGCGCCAACAAGTCGCGATTCGCTTCATTATCATCAACGACCAACACACGGCCTTGTTCAGGTTTCATGACGTAACTTTTTTCTCTAATAGCGCCTGAATCTTAGTGAGTAAACGCGAAAACTCGACGGGTTTGGTATCGTAGTCGTCGCATCCTACCTCTAAGCATTTTTCGCGATCGCCTGCCATAGCATGAGCCGTCAGGGCGATGATGGGAATCCCATGGGTTTCAGGTGTGGCTTTGAGTTGCTGCGTGGCTTGCCAACCATCCATCACAGGCAAACTCATATCCATCAAGATTAGATCAGGCTGCTGTGTCTGAGCCAGCTCAATGCCCTGTATCCCATCCAAGGCAATCACCACTTCATGCCCTTTACGCTGCAAACGTCGAGATAACATATCTCGGTTCATCTCGTTGTCTTCAACCAACAGGATCTTCGACATGAATCCTCTTCTTTCCCCAGATTACGGCTCTTGTCAATAGAGCTAAACATTAGTCTTTGGAGCGTCCTAG
>DATNQL010000097.1:0-7195 GCA_036704025.1 Stenomitos sp. | reverse complement strand
CACTGTATTACATGTATAACATTATATTCCCGTGAATGTAGTTATGCAAATCGGCTTTGTCTTACTACATAAACCGTCTTGAGACACTTTATATGGAAGCTTGACCCAGAAAGGGATTGCCCCTGTATTACAAAGCCTTGTCAATTTATTACTTGCTCTCGGCATCAAATCAGGTCAATCAGCAATTAATTTTTTGAATTCACTTAGTTTTTCTCTGGTCAGAATGATTAACGACTGATCAGAAATAGCTTGAAATACCGAAAAGCGGCTCATTTCTGATGCTATCAACCCATGAAAAATCTTCGCTTCTGCTTGATGTCTAACGACTCTTGAAGCAGCGACATAAATGGATTGGGCAAAATCAGTACGACGTCAGAGTCCAGTACGACTCGACGTTCAACATCATTAATTTCTGTAATTTTCGTTACAAAAAATGAGTCAACTAACGCTTAGGAAAGAGGAGTGTATTGAGGTGCATGAGTGCGATCGCAACGGCCTGGATATCTGCAACCGATAGCATTATATGACCAAGGATCTAGGTCTGGCTTCACCCAAACGGTTCACCTCAATAGAGGAATTGCACTGGCGTTGAGCCATTGTAAGGTGGTTTCAGTGTCTCAGCAATTCTCCAATTTAATATGAAATTCCAAGGGATAGCAGCGATAACTCTCCTGGCAACCGTTGGATTTAGTTCTGTTGTTTACGCCGCATCCAGCGAACACTTTCAAACATTACAGCAGACGGGTAATTGTATTCAATGTGACTTGAGAGGTGCGCCCCTGAGTCAGGCTAACCTGAGTGGGGCTAATCTCAAAGGAACTCAACTCAGTTCTGCCTCCCTGAAGAAGGCTCAACTTGGAAATGCCAACCTGAGTGGTGCCAACCTCAAAGGAGCCAATTTAGAGAATGCCGATCTTCGAGGGGCTAATCTTAAGGGGGCTAACTTAGAGTTGGCAAATTTGAGTGGTGCCAATCTTGAAGGGGCAAACCTTCAGGGAGCGAAACTGGAAGGTGCTTTAATTAATGGAGTCAACTTTTGTCGTGCCACTGTCCCGGAACGCTATCGTTCATTGCGAAGCTGTCGGTAAATTTAATTAAATTGTTGCGATCGCGCCCTCTGATACCGAGTTGCGTTCAAACATAGTAGTTGAGATCGACACGGAGACAGGGGGACGCTCCCGACGCGGAGAAATTCAATGTGCTACGTATGAATGCAACTTTGTCTTATATCATGTCCGTCTAATTACCCATCATAAAAACTCTCCGTGTCCCCGCGTCAATCCTAACGATGGGTGTTTAACCGGACATGATATTACACCTTATACAGCCATCCCTCTAGAGCCTTAGTCGCCCCCTGAACATTCAAATCTCAACTAATTTGCTCGAGCCAGATTAGAGACGGCTTGCACTAACATCTCTATATCAACGGGCTTGGAAATATGTTGCTGGAAACCGCAGGCCAGACAGCGTTCCCGGTCTTCTCCTCTAGCGTAGGCTGTCAGAGCGATCGCTGGAATCTGCCCCCCCTTTTCTGCTGGTAGAGAGCGCACCTGCTGTAGAAGGGTATAACCATCCATCTCTGGCAATCCAATATCGCTAACTAAAACATCAGGTTGAAATGATTCCAGGGTGGCTAAAACTTCAGTCGCAGACGCAACGGTCAAAACCTCCGCCCCGTATTCAGTCAGCAAGACGGAAAACAGTTCACGCACATCAGGTTCATCATCGACTGTCAGGACTCGAATCCCATTCAAGTTTAGTGCGTGTTCGGAGAACTGATCGGTTTGATCGATCTGTGGCTCTGCATCCAGTAGAGGTAATCGGACTATAAAGGTTGCTCCCTGTCCCTCACCAGGACTTTCAGCCGAGATCGTACCCCCGTGCGCTTCAACCAGCGATCGGACAATCGCCAACCCCAATCCTAACCCCCCATACTTGCGAGTGGTTGAGACATCTTCCTGACGGAATGACTCAAAAATATACGGTAGAAACTCTGGGTTAATGCCTTTACCCGTATCACGGACACTCAGTTGCGCCTGATCGCCGACTTGCTCAAGTTTAATATCGACTCGTCCACCCTTGGGTGTGAACTTGATAGCATTCGATAGCAAGTTCCAGACTATTTGTTGAAGTCGGGCATCATCCCCAGAAACTTGACCTAGATGAGGCAACTCTGAATGCAGCAGAATAGATTTAGAAATGGCGGCTGTTCTGACTGTATCGATCGCCGACTCAATCACAAAGGCCAAATTGACGGGAGCCGTATTGAAGCTGAGTTTGCCGCGCAGAATCTTGGCAACATCGAGTAGGTCATCAATCAGTTGAGTTTGCAGTTTAGCGTTACGTTCAATGGTGGCTAAGGCTTCAGCCGTTTTCGTGGCGTCAAATTTGCGAGTTTGTAATAGTTTTGTCCATCCGAGAATTGGGTTGAGAGGCGATCGCAACTCATGAGATAAAATGGCCAAAAACTCATCTTTGATGCGGTTAGCCCGTTCAGCCTCGACGCGTGCGGTTTGTTCTAGGTGCAATAAGCGATCGCGTTCCACCTCTAGTTGTTTCTGCGCGTCGATATCTGTTGCCGTGCCAAACCATTTGACAATGTGACCTTGATCATTCTTTTGCCCAATTGCCTGGTGCAGATGCCAGCGATACACACCATCTGCCCGCCGCGTCCGACCTTCGGCTTGATAGGAAGTACCCTGTTGTACGGCCTCGCTCCACTTTTGCACCAGATCAGCTACATCTTCCGGATGGACAACAGCTTCCCATCCAATTGTGTGAACCTGCTCCAGCGTTAACCCTGTGAAATCCGACCAACGTTGATTGACATCTAACAACTCCCCTTCGGCGTTGGCCGTCCAGACCAATTGGGGAATCAATTCTGCCAAACACCGATAGCGTTCCTCACTTTGACGTAAGGCTTCCTCTGCCTGTTTGCGATCATCAATGTCGGTGTTTGTGCCAAACCAGCAGACAATACGGCCTTTTTCATCTTTGATGGGAATCGCTCGTGAGAGAAACCAACGGTACTGTCCATCCTGCCCGCGCAGGGGAAAGGTATCTTCCCATAACTGGCCTGTTTCAAAGCAGTGGCGAATGTATTGAACGACCCGATCAACATGATCAGGGTGGTGTACTTTTTGCCATCCCCACCCCTGCATTTCCTCTAGGGTAGTACCCGTGTACTCAAGCCAGCGCTTATTATACCAGAAAATCCAGCCGTTTGCATCTGCCATCCACGCCAATTGCGATATATTATCGGCTAATGTGCGGAAGCGCTCTTCGCTTTCCCGCAGGGCTTCTTCAGCTTGCTTGCGTTCGGTGATATCGCGGGAGGTTACCAAGAGTTGTACAACATGACCAGCGGTATCGAAAATGGGTGTAACCACAACATCCCACCATTTAATCGTTCCTGTGGCGGTTGGACTAAAGCCCTGAAATCGACAAAGTTCCCCTGCCTTCGCGGTTGTCAGCGCAACCTCTGCGGTTTTACGGTCATCATCTTGCCAAAAACTCGTCCAAGCTGTATTGATGTAAGAGGCAAGATCATCAATTTCCAACAAACACATCCCGCCTGTGTTTATGTACAAGAGTCGCCCATCCAAATCGAGTAGTTTGATGCAATCGCTACTACTCTCCAACATCCGGCGTTTAAACTCTTCACTCTGTCGTAATGACTCCTGTACCTGTTTGCGCTCAGTAATGTCCTGCACGTTGCCCAGCATTCGTACTGCATTGCCTGCTGCATCGTAGAAAACCTGACCCCTAGACGCTAACCAGCGAACGCCAAGGACGCGATTGCTTCCCGCTTCACGAACGGGATATAGGATACGGTAATCCGCTTCATAGTACTCTTGCCGTTGCTCAATGGCGCGACTTACCCCTTCACTGGCTGAGGCGCGATCATCTGGGTGCAAGTGGCTTAACCACTGTTCATAGGTGACATTTTGTATGGCTGGGTCAAGCCCGAACAGATGGCAGTACTCTTCAGATACATGAGCACTGTTGGAGGTAATGTCCCAGTCCCATAGCCCCGATCGCGTGGCTTTGTACGCCAGCTTCAACCGTGCTTCGCTTTCCTGCAACAAGAGTTGTGTGTGTATGCGATCGGTGACATCTCGCCAGGTGGCAATAATTCCATCGCCAAGTTTAGCAACGCGAATATCAAACGCTCTGACTAAGCGTTGTTGTCCATACTTATCCTCATAAAGCAGGCTCTCTTTCACGAGCGACTGCCCCGTTTTGACCACCTGACAGTACTCATCAAATAATCCACTGTCACGATGCCCTGGTAGTAGCTCACACAACCCTCGCCCGAGCTGTTCCTCTCGAGTCATTTGATTGCTGAGGCAGGCTGCATCATTGACATATTCAGTCCGAAAATCGACAATCTGTCCCTGCTCATTCCGCACAGTTCGGTATATCCCGAAGCAGTCCAGCATATTTTCAATCGACGTGCGGAAGAGTTCTTCACTCTGTTGTAGGGCTTGCTCAGAACGTTTGCGCTCGGTGATGTCCATGGAAAAGCCGATCATGCCGATCGCGTTTTGGCGTTCATCCCGCAATAAGGAGAGAGAAAGGAGTAGATCGATGCGATCGCCAGATTTGCATTGGGCAACCACTTCCACTTCATGTTCCCCCTTCGCTTTCAACGGGGCAATCACCTGGTTCTCCAAAAACTCATGCCTGTCAGGTGGATAGAGCCGCGCCACATGTTGACCTAGCACCTCTTGAGCCGCATAGCCAAACACTCTTTCTGCGCCTTTATTCCAACTGGTGAGATAGCCATTGAGATCTGTGGACACAACCGTATCATGGGTCTGGTCGAGGATCTGGGCTTGCAGTCGCCGCATTTCTTCTATCTGCTTGCGATCCGTGATGTCTTCGGCAATACCTGCAAACCGATAAATTTCCCCTGCCTCATCTCGAAGCGGAAAGCAGCGGTTTCGTACCCAGCGAATCCTGCCATCGGGTAAAACAATGCGGTATTCTTCATCAAAGTGACCAACAGCCGCTTTGTTCTGAAACGCTCTGGCGATCAATTCCGAATCTTCTGGATAAAGATAATTGACCCAGGCTTGTTGATTTTCATACAGTTCCTGTGGGTTCAGTCCCCACAGGCGTTCATAGGCAGAACTGACATAACTAATTCGGTTTTCGGACACCTCTTGCATCCAGAACACCGCATCAATATTTTCTGCAAGCTGGCGGAATCGTTCCTCGCTATCTTGCAAGGCTTCGGCTGCTCGTTTGCGTTCCGTGATATCAATATCATTGCCCGCCATCCGAAGCGGTTGACCGTTTTGGTCGTAAAACACCTTACCCTGGCTCAGTGCCCACCGAATCCTACCATTGGGATAGACGACTCGAAATTCAATGTCATAGTCTTCTCCAGTGGCGATCGCATGATTGATGGCTGCCAGTACGCGATCGCGATCGTCAGGGTGGAGCCGAGATACAAACATCTCAAAGGAGCCGTTAAACTCTCCTGGTTCAAGTCCAAATAACGCCTCCAAGTTATCTGACCATTGAATCACACCCGTCTGAAAGTTCCAGTCCCACATTCCCATACGAGAGGCTTTCAGTGCCAGTCGCAACCGTTCTTCGCTTTCCCGTAATTCCGCTTCTACCTGTTGGCGTTGTGCCAATTCATTCTGTGCTTGCTGATAAAGTTCTCTCTGTCGAATGGCAATGCCAACTTGAGTCGCCAGTTCTTGGAGTAAGTCAATCTCTAGGGGCTGCCAAGTTCGGGAGATAGCACAGTGATGAGCAATTAGCAATCCCCAAACCTGGTCGTCATACAGAATCGGGACGACCAGATTGGCTTTCACTTGAAACTGAGCTAATAATTCAACATGGCACGGGTCAATGCGGCTATCCTGAATATTTGATAACGCTGTTACCTGACCCTGATGATAGGGTTTGACATCCTTCTCAGCAAAGGTCGGATCGTAGCTGACAGGTTCCGATTGATTGCGTCCGAGGTAGTTCTGTGCAAAACAAGGATCGCGGATAGTCAAGGAGAGCAGCGATCGCCATTCTGCCCCAACCGATTCTGTTATTACCGTGCCATTCCCGTCAGGTTCCAACCGCAATACCAGAACACGATCCGTATGCAGGAATTGCCGCACCTCAGTGACAGTCGCCTGGAGAATTTGATCGAGATTGAGGAATTGGTGGCTTTGTCGAGTAATCTTCGCAACCACCCGATCTCGATCCACACGCTGTTGCAGTAGAGTGCGTAACTGTACAGCTTCAATTGCTCGATCCACTGCCAGTTTTAACCTTGCTGGGGTGATCTGATCCTTGACCAGATAATCTTGTGCACCGACTTTGATCGCCTGCACAGCGATCGCCTCATCGCCCTGTCCCGTCACAACAATTACAGGTAAGCCAAGCCGTTGCGTGGAGGAATGCAATCCGACCAGAAATTCCAACCCATCCAGATCGGGCAATCGGTAGTCTACCAACACCACATCCGGCTGATGCTGCTGCCCTAGTTCTAGACCTTGCCGCCCCAAAGTTGCTTCCAGAATCCTGTAGGAGTATTCTGAGTCAAGCAACAGATACCGCCGATAGAGTTCCCGGTTTTCTGAGGAGTTATCTACAATCAGGGCGGTGCGGTTTGGCTGAGACATTATTGAATCTCAAAAGATTGGCAAATGGGAGCTGAGCATAGATCAACCATTTACGCTAATTCCACTACTGTATTGCAGCCCATTGAAATTAGTCGGTTTGACCATACAGGGGTCGATAATTGTTCTATCGTAATACGAGAAGGGAGAGGTTGTTCTCACGGCTGCTGCGTCGCAGGTGACACCTCAAGGTGAATGGCGACCGACCCCTGAATGCAACCCACCCCAAACCGTGACTCCACCTCAGTTTTAGGGGTAGTTATGAAGATGCGATCGCAATAGAGAATGGCTGACCTGAAGGGGCGAACCTTCAGGGGGCGAAACTAGAGGGTGCCTTACTCAACGGAGTCAACTTTTGTCGTGCCACTGTCCCTGAACGCTATCGCTCACGGCGAAGCTGTTGGTAAATTGAAATGGTTGCGATCGCGCTAATCGTACTAGTCAAGCTGATTGCACAAAAGATTCTGGGACTAAGCTATCACGCTTTTAACTTGCTGGTTAAGACGGACGCGGAGAGGGGAGACACCCAGAGGGATTGACGGTTCATTCCTTAACTAAAC
>DATNQL010000096.1:0-4935 GCA_036704025.1 Stenomitos sp. | reverse complement strand
TGATCAAGATTGGCGGCTGCTAAATTCGTATTTTGCAAATTGGTATGTTTAAGATTAGCACCCGTTAAATCGGCTCCAGTCAAATTAGCCCCTTCCAAATTAGCCTCCTCCAAATTGGCTTCGCTGAGGTTGGTTTGGAGGAGTATGGCACTTTTTAAATTGGCTTGATTGAGGTTGGTTTGGCTCAAGTTAGCCTCACTCAAGTCAGCTAATTGCAGGTTCGTTGCAGTCAGGTTGGCTCCTTGCAAATTAGCTTTAGCAAGGTCTACATCATGCAAATCAGCACCAGCCAAATCAGCATTTTTTAAGGAGACATGAGGCGCAATTAAGCAAGCCCCCGTGGATGCAATGTCAAAATCTTGGGGAAAAACTGTCGCTCGATTGTAAATTGTTTGTTCAAGATTGACACCTTGAAAATTGGCTTCTTTTAAATTTGTTTCGATGAGATTAGCTTGGCTTAAATTGGCTTGGCTTAAATCAGCTTGCGTGAGGGTTGATTGCCTCAAATTGGCCTTACTCAGATTGGCTTGATTGAGATGAGCACCATTGAGATTGACTTGTTGCGATAGATTGGCTCCGCTCAAATTAGCCTTGCGGAGATTTGCTTTTTCTAATGTTGTTTCTTTGAGTATGGCATGACTGAGGTCGGCTTGTTCTAAGATTGCCTCTTTCAAGTTTGTCTGCCATAAATTAGCTTCCCTCAGTTGAGCGCCCCTTAAATTGGCACCACTGAGATTTACCCTGCTGAGGTTAGCCTGTGCGAATTTAGCTTGACTCAAGTTGACTTGACTCAAGTTCAAGTCATAGCTGAGGAACTTTCCAACTAAATTAATGCCACTGAGGTTAGCGCCTGAGAAATTCCCTTTTTGGTCGTTATACTGCCTTAAAAATTCTTCTGTGCTGATTGCTTTTGGTGCGGTGTTGGACATCATCGCCTGTTGGGCGGTGTCACAGGCAATCTCGGATGCCAAACTGGCGTCTTCAGACCCAAGATTGACTTGTTCATTGGCGTCACACTCAGCTTCCTCAAGGTTCACCCATCGATTCGCCAATTCCTCGTCCATCACGGGCATTTCAAACGCCTCGATTCCATTGAAGCTCTCATAAGTATCGAAAGTATCAAACATTTCGTTCCAATCAACAAACTCATGTTGCTGTTGTTGCCAATCTGGATATTGTTGTTGTTGCCAAGATGTCAGTTTTTCACATAACTGCGCGATCGCTTCTTGTAAATTTTCTAACATCGGCAACTCAGTTCGCGTGTTGAATCGTTCGATCAGACGCTCTAACTGGCGTTTAACGTTGACAGTATACTTCGCTAAACGATTTTGCCGTTCTTCTAAAAGCGAAATCCTCGACACCAAAGAGACTAGATCTACTTGGGGGACAGACATATTCATTAATATAGTTTTGGCGACCATAGCTATTCCCATTGTCTTCATCAAGTCAGAACTTACGCAAAGCCTAATGACTGTAGGTGTGTGACGGTAGCGTCATGCACCATAACCACCATCAATGGTGTAGTTGCGTAAGTCCTAAAGTAAAGCGATCGCCAAAATTCAGCGTCTCCTTAACTCTTCATCCAGGCTTGCGGCTGACGGAATTTATAAACATCCTCAATCACCCTAACCCAACCCTTACTCAGAGATTCTAAGAGGCGATCGCCTTTTTCCTTCGTGGCGACTGTCGCATCCCCCATCACCCCACTCTGACTTAAATCCCGTGTCACCCAAGCAAACGGTAACTTCCCTTCCATACTGAGTAAGCTATCCTCTGGTAATTCTTGGGGATACTCGGCAACAGCTCTCTCCATCTTCACCTGCTCCGGTAAAATTGAGAGCAATAAACTAGTTTCCCCGTCTCCGGCATGGATGCCATACTCCAACTCCTGGGGTGTGAGTAATTCCTTGGCAATGTTCGGTACCCGCCAGGTAAACAACGGGAAAACCCAAAAATCCTCATACTTCTGATGAATGTCCCGTGCTGCAATTTCCATCACTTGAGGTTGTCCGCCGTGAGCGTTCATTAGCACTAACTTACGAAACCCCGAACGATAAATACTCTCTGCCATTTCCGTTAGCACGGCTAACAGAGTTTGGGCGCTCAAGGTAATCGTGCCAGGGAAATGCCAATGCTCATTAGATTTGCCGTAATAGAGGGGAGGTAGAGCATAAGCAGGGATTTTTGAATCAAGTTTTGATAAAGCTTTACCTAGTACAGCAGTAGCGATCGCAGAATCTACAATAATCGGCAAATGAGGGCCATGTTGTTCAATTGATCCCACTGGCTGAATAATCACCACATTTTCCTGATCCGGCATCGCTTGAATATCCGTCCAAGTCAGATAGGGAAAGAAGCGATCGGGGGGAATAAAGCCGTGCATCTTATATTTTTTTGATGATTTTAAACAATTTAATGGAACCTGATAGATTCAGATTTTATTTAATCACTTTCTTGCATTAATTTTTAAATGAGGTTGGAGGAAACTCAGAGACAGCCTCTTACCGTTCCAGCCACGCTCTCATCTTACCGGGATTCAGCAACCCATAAGGGTCAACTTGTTCTTTGAACTTTAATTGCTCAACATTAACGGTTTTCATTCCCCCATCTTCCAGAATGTAGGTGTGAGGATTGGCAATAAAAGCTCCCTTTTCTTCGTGATAGTGAATGATTTCGTTGAGGCGTTCCTCGGTGGTGTAGCGCACCACTTGCAGTCCGCCGGGAATTACTTGTCCATTTGCCCGCAGGAATTCCAAATGCATCAACACCTCATCGCCAAAATGATGATACAAATGCTCCACCCGCTCTAGGGTAAAAAAGAAAGTTTGGAGATAAGTTAGGGAGGGGTCAGCGCTTCGGGCGTGTAGAGTTGTATGATTCCAAGTGAATTCTACGAGGCTCGTTCCCTTACTAGCTTCTTGAGCGGATTTTTGATAAGTAACTTGACCACTATACTCCCGAACTAAATCTTGGAACGGTTCTAGGCAAGACTCAGCAATCATCAGTAAGGCACAGTGTTTGCCTTCGGGAAGGTAATTCTTGAGGGCGGTAAAGTAGGAAGGAATAGGCCATGCATGAATGCTGATCAGCTTCTTCATTAAACCATCGCTATGAGCCAGGGCTTCGCCAAATCTTGCCGCTGTCATGAAGTCATCAAAGACGACAATAATCTCAGCCCAAGGGTAAGCTGGCGCAAGGGGAATTTCTAATTCGGTGATAATGCCATTCGTGCCATAAGCGTGATTCACCTTTTGTACCTCATCCCCACGGAGTGCAAGCACACGAGGTTCATCTTCTAGGGTAACGACACGGACAGCGTGAAGATTGCCGCGATCGCGCAATTGCCCATAAGTAATTGAACCAATTCCCCCACTCCCTCCCCCAATAAACCCGCCAATGGTTGCTGTGCGGTAGGTTGAGGGAGCCATCCGCAATTCCCAACCCATCTCCCGTGCCTGTTTATCAAACGCCGACAGTTTCACCCCTGGTTCCACACAGGCTAACCCCGGTTTAATCCAGCGAATCCCATGCATCCGCGTGGTATCGAGAATGATGCCACCCTGTAGGGGGATACACTGTCCATAGTTACCCGTACCTGCCCCCCGTACAGTTAGCGGGACTTGATACTTGACGCAAACGGCGGCGACTTGCAGAACGTCTGCCTCATTCGTGGGACGAACGACTAAATCGCCTCGCTTGTCAGCCAACTGTTGTTGCAGGACTGGGCTGAAATGGTAATAGTCTAGAGACAGTTTGGTAATCTGGGAAGATTCCCTAATGATTTCGATGCCAGCTAGTTCAGATGCGATCGCATCCCAATCAATGAATTTAGAGGTAGTTGAGGTCATTGTTCGTCACTAGTAATCGGTAATCCAAAATTGAAACCGCTCTTGCATAAGTGGAAAGATACCAGAGATAAAGATTATAAGCACGTAGTCCAAATCGACTTGGCAAGAGTTTGATTTTATGAGTCCCTCACCCAACTCAGACTATGAATACCAAGTAGGGGGTAGTTTACCGATTAATGCTCCTAGCTATGTGGTGCGGCAGGCAGATTCGGACTTGTACAACGGATTGAAAGCTGGGGCGTTTTGTTATGTTCTTAACTCGCGGCAGATGGGTAAGTCGAGTTTGCGGGTGCGGACGATGCAGCGCTTGCAAGCGGAGGGGATTGCTTGTGCGTCGATTGATATTACCGCGATCGGTACTTGGGATATTATGCCAGAGCAATGGTATGCCGGGGTAATTGACAGCTTGGTGGGTAGCTTGGAACTTTATGACAGGTTTGATTTGGGGGCTTGGTGGACTGAGAACGAGTTATTACCTAATGTCCAGCGATTGAGTAAGTTTATAGGAGAGGTTTTGCTCCAATTGATTCCACAAACGCTGGTGATTTTTGTGGATGAAATCGACAGCATTCTCAGTTTGGATTTCAATATTGATGACTTTTTTGCAGTGATTCGCGACTGCTACAACAAACGGGCAGATCATCCGGATTATCGGCGGCTGACATTTGCGCTGATTGGGGTAGCGACTCCTTCGGATTTAATTCAAGACAGGCGGCGCACACCGTTTAATATTGGTCGAGCGATTGAAATGGCTGGGTTTCAATTAGAGGAAGCTGAGCCTTTAGAGGTGGGATTGGCGGTGAAAGCGAAAAATCCCAGAGCGGTGCTGCAAGCGGTGTTGGATTGGACGGGGGGACAGCCGTTTCTCACGCAAAAGGTGTGTAAGTTGATTTTAAATGCGGAGTCGGAGATTCCTGAAGGATGCGAGGCGGAATGGGTGGAGGAGTTGGTGCAAAAGCGGATTATCTCTCACTGGGAATCTCAGGATGAACCGGAGCATTTGAAGACAATACGCGATCGCATTTTAAGACGGGAACAACGGGCAGGTCGATTGTTGGGATTGTATCAACAAATTTTGATCTTTCCC
>DATNQL010000095.1:0-8310 GCA_036704025.1 Stenomitos sp. | reverse complement strand
GGGGGTGGGAGGGGGGCGGATCAGAAAGACGACATCGATACACTCTAAGGAGGAAATGAAATTCTATATTGATCGTAAATTACAGGGTCGTAATGACGATTGAACATCACCAGTGTTTGACTACTGATTAACTTTTTTCTTGTTTATTTATACGGTGAAAACCATGACTACTGCACTAGTTGTTGAAGATTCCAGAACTGACATGCAAGTGATTATTAGTTGTTTACAACAAGGAGGTTTGAATGTCCTGACGGCTGACAGTGGTGAAGAAGCTCTGACCAAAATTAGTAGCCATCAACCGGATGTCATCGTTCTTGATGTTGTACTACCCGGACGCAGTGGATATGAAATCTGTCGCGACCTTAAAGCTGAAGCCAAAACCCGTACCATTCCAGTTATTATCTGCTCCACCAAATCAGGCGAAATGGATAAATTTTGGGGAATGAAACAAGGAGCTGATGCTTATCTTGCCAAGCCAGTTGACCAAGAAGAACTGGTTCGTACCGTGAAACAGCTAATCAAACGATAAGCCTGACAAACCATCAATATCTAACTCTTGATTGGGTGGGCGATACCCACCCAACCGGAGCAATGTGAAAGTTGTGTTTGGACAGCTTCTGAAGTAGAGGCCCAATCTATGTCCAACTCTTTATCAGTCCGTAATATTTTTTCCATTCCGATAGCCAATCAATTGATTGAATCGGTACCTTCTTCAAGGGCAAGCGAACAGTTTTTGCGATTTCATCTTTTGCCTGATACAACAGCCCTCTTACCGATTCAACAACTCACTGAAGTACTGACGATTCCTAAAGCGCAAATTGTGCCCATTTTTCAGATGCCATCCTGGGTAATGGGAGCTTATAACTGGCGCGGTGAAGTTCTCTGGATGGTTGATTTAGGTCACTTAGTTGGACTCACTCCCTGGCACCAACAAGCCAATATTACTTCAGCTCACACAGCGATTGTACTCCAGGCTCCGACTAAAGAGTCAACCGCTACCAACCCGAAGCATGAGATGTTAGGGTTAGTCGTCAATCGTGTTGAAGATATCGAATGGTGCAATCCAGATTGGATTCAATCGCCTCCTTCATCAACCGTAACTCCTGAACTTGTACCCTTTTTGCGTGGGTATTGGCTGAAATCGAATGGTGAAATGTTAGTTGTCATCGATGGCAAAGCCATTATGCTATCGATGCCCAAACAGTAGGTTTCAGCTCTGTTTATCGAGTGTTTTCATCACGAGTCTATCCGCCGCTACAACAAGACTCAAAACAAGGCTCCTCGTCAGGTAAGACGTTGTCGTTAACGTCTGACTCACGAGTCCGAACTCTTTACACATAACGAAGGGCGATCTATCGATGTGATTCAACGAATTTGCTCTGACATTGAGCAAGTTTGAGGGGAGTCACTCACAATCACTTAATTTTTTTTGATCATTGAGGTCTGTTCCATGACACAACTTTCTCCCAAACCCGGCTCTCATCATAATGGTCGCAATTCATCCTTTAAAAATACTCATCCTGAAGAGCGAACTTCTGCCATTCATTATTCATCTTCGACTCGTCAGTTACAGTCTCAGTTAGATGCAAATAGTCTCCAACAGCCTCTGCTAGAAATGCCACCCATTCCTCTACCTGCAAACTACACTCGTCCACGCTGGGAATGGGGTAAGTGGTTCTCTACCAGTTTGCGTGTCAAAACCACCGTGATCGCCATCTTGCTCGGTACGCTTCCCGTGGTATCGATTGGTACCGTTGCCTATTTCACAACCAGTCAGCAAGTGCGACAGCAAGTTCTTCAAAAAGAACAATTTGATATGGGTGACATGAAAGACAAGATCTATTACTTCATCAAAGAGCGTGCGGGTGACATGGATTCGCTCTCGAACATGCCGAGCTTCAAAGATGCCAAGGTGAGAAACTTACTCAAGCGCGAAGAAAAAGAGGAAGCCCTCAATCGCTTTGCAAGTACTTATAGCATGTACGATAGCATTGCCGTGTTCGATCTTAAGGGTAACTTGATTGCCCAATCTAAGAGCGAACCCTTACCGAATCACTGGGACCGAGATTATTTCCAGCAGGTGCTTAAGACGGATAAGCTATTCATTACCGAACCCAGACGATCCGAAACGGGGGAGGGTGTTTTTCTTTTCGTAGCAGTTCCTATCAAGGATGGAGTTACTAACCAAACCATCGCGATCGTCCGCAGCCGCATTCCCATTAAACACCTTCAAGAGGTCTTTAACATCAACGCTGAGCGGGGACAGAAATTGTTCGTGGTTGATGCTTCTGGCAAAATTGCCACAGCTGCTAACGATCAACTGGTTGGGAAAAAGCTAGAGGAAGTATTTCCCACTCTGTTAACCAAAATCACACCAAAAGACCTCAAACAGAACGAGGTGAAGAATATAGTCGGGATAAGTTTGGATGAGCAAACCCCACAGGAGGAGGTCTTAACGTACTCCCGGGCTGACCGCCTCAGACCGTTGTATGGCTTGGACTGGTCTTTCGTACTAGCTCGTTCTGCTAAGCAAGCCTTTGTTGCTGAGAATCAGTTGCTCTGGACACTGTTCTTGGGTACGGCGGCTGCAACCTTAGCGGTGGGTGCGATCGCCGCTTTGATTGCGAACCGTGCAACTCGCCCAATTGTGGAAGCGGCTAAAGCGGTGGAACAAATTGGTCAAGGTCAATTGGATACCCGTGTGGACGTGGTTGGGGAAGACGAACTAGCGGCCTTGGGCAGTAACATCAATGAGATGGCGGGTCAGTTAGAAGTGTTCACTCGGGAACAAACCCTGGCGGCTGAACAAGCCCTGTTAATCGCCAAAGTAACAGGTTCGCGAGCCGAGAACTCCAAAGACTTGGAAGACTTGTTCAAAGACATGATTGAAGAAACCCGCCAAATCTTGAATGTGGATCGGGTGCTTATTTACCGCTTCAACCCTGACTTTAGTGGCTATATTACGGCTGAATCCGTAGCCGCCGGTTTTCCTCGTGCCCTGAGTAACAAAGCGGAAAGCTTTTATCTTTCAGAACTGCGAGACGTAACGAATTCAGAAGACTGGGTTATTGCCATTGATAACATTGCTCAAGCCAATCTTCAAGCGGACCACCTACAGTTATTGGAACGCTGGCGCGTTAAGGCCAAGCTAGAGGTGCCCATTCTCCATGAAGGTCAGCCCTATGGTATGTTGATTGCCCACCAATGCAAGACTCCCTACGAATGGCAAGAGTCGGAAGTGAACTTCCTCAAACAGTTAGCCGCTCAAATGGGTTTGTCCTTAGACCGAGTCCTCTTACTCGAACAGACAGAACAGTTAGCTGAAGAGCAACGTGACTTGAAAGAAGGACTGCAAAAACGAGCGTTGGAACTCCTGATGGAAGTAGACCCGATCAGTAAAGGAGACTTAACGATTCGGGCACGGGTGACGGCGGATGAAATTGGCACCATCGCGGACTCTTACAACGCCACAGTGGGTAACTTGCGGAAAATTGTCACCCAAGTGCAAAACGCCAGTAGCCAAGTTGCTCAAACCACCAGCAGCAGCGAAGTTTCGGTTCGAGACCTATCCGCAGAAGCCTTGCGACAAGCCGAGAAAATTGCCACCGCCTTGAAGCGATCGCAAGATATGGCTCAATCGGTGCAAATCGTGGCGAACAGTGCCAAACAAGCTGAAATGGCTGTGCAACAAGCCCAAGAGACGGTGCATGAAGGAGACACAGCCATGAACCGAACGGTTGATGGTATTCTGGCAATCCGCGACACCGTTGCAGAAACAGCCAAAAAAGTCAAGCACTTGGGTGAATCGTCACAAAAGATTTCCACCGTCGTTAACCTGATTAGTACCTTTGCCGCTCAAACCAACCTGCTAGCTCTGAACGCTTCCATTGAGGCGGCACGGGCAGGGGAAGAGGGGCGAGGGTTCGCGGTGGTTGCCGACGAAGTGCGATCGCTCGCTCAGCAATCAGCAGAAGCCACCATTGAAATCGAAAAACTCGTTGCTGCGATTCAAGGGGAAACCAACGAAGTGGTTGCCGCCATGGAAGCCGGGACGGAGCAGGTGGTGATGGGAACCAAACTCGTGGATGAAACCCGCCAGAGCCTGAACAAAATTGCCACCGCCAGTACCCAAATCAACCACTTGGTTGAAGAGATTGCTCAAGCCACACTGGTTCAATCCCAAGCGTCTGAAGCCGTGACTGAAACCATGACTGATGTGGCGGCAATTGCCCAAAAAACCTCAACGGGCGCATCCCAGGTATCGGAATCCTTTAAGGAACTGCTGGCTGTTGCCCAATCGCTGCAAGAGGATGTGGGGCAGTTCAGAGTCAGTTAGAAGAGTTGGGATTGGGATTTGGGACGTGAAAGGGGGAATGAGTCCGCCCAACCTCATGACTTCTGGTTCCATCCCCCCATCTCCTCATTTCCTAATCTCCCAATTCTGCCATCTCCCCATCCCCCCATCTCCCAATCTTCCTTCCCCCAGGACGAACTATGGCAATCAATCCTAATATCCGCGACCAAGCCTATCAGTTCTTCATCGAAGAGGCTCCTGAACTGTTGCAGATTCTCGAAGCGGGTTTACTCACCTTACGGCAGGAGAAGAACACTGCCAAAGTCCACAATTTAATGCGAGCGGCTCATTCCTTAAAAGGAGGAGCTGCCAGTGTCGAGCTAGAAGCGATCAAAACCCTGGCTCACCGCCTAGAGAACATCTTTAAGGCACTCTACAACGACACCGTAGAAATTGATACAAACCTAGAGAGCCAACTGCTACAAGCCTACGATTGCCTGCGTTTCCCGTTAATGGAGCAGATTCAAACCGGTTACTTTGACGCAGAGCAAGCTTTAGTTCTAGCCGAACCGCTCTTTCTCCAGATTGAGGACCGATTAGGAGACGCCCTCACCCAAGCGGATACCTATATTCCCAGTTCCTCTGAGTTGGGTATCGATATGGCTCAATCTATCTTTGAAGTGGATGTGGGCGAAGGATTGGAGCGTCTCGCCGAGGTTGTGGCTAATCCTGAGAAGTACGAAGTAGCGGGAGAATTAAGAGCGCAAGCGGAAGTGTTTGCAGGGTTTGCGGAGTTACTGAACCAGCCAGGATTTGGAGCGATCGCACATACGGCTCAACGGGCACTGGATGCTTACCCGGAGCGCGCTTTAACCATTACCCAACTGGCACTCACTGACTTTGAGTTTGCCAGACAAGCGATCTTAGCTGCTCATGCCCAAGGCACTACCGTCAAACCGATTAGCCCCTCTGCTGCTCTATTAACCTTAGCCCACTCAAACGACACAGCCAACCTAGAACAGACCGAAGCCAGCGTTCCTGCTCTTGAAGATGTCTTGAGCGTCAAGCTGGATGAAAATCTCCCCAGCGCCCAAATACCCGAGGATACATACAATCTGGAGCCTGACGGAACATTAGAAGCCATTTTTGCCACGGCTCCTCCATGCTTGAATCAGAGTGTCGCTGAAATCAACCCACTGGATCAGGAACACTCCGTTGAGTCCGAGCAGGCGCTAGAGGATATTTTCGCCAATGCTCCGGAACGACTGGAGCCACTTTCCACAACCAGCGAAGTACCAGAAGAGATACAACCGTTTGAGGTTGAAGGAGTCCTAGAAGCGATTTTTGCTAACGCTCCCGAATTACTGGATCTGCCTTCCACAGCCAACGTAGTACCAGAAGAGACACAACCGTTTGAGGTCGAGGAAGTCCTAGAAGCAATTTTCGTTAACGCTCCCGAACGGCTGGATCTGCCTTCCACTCATACCTCAGACTCCTGTGAGATCGTCGATATCGATCTGACATTGGCAGCTCACGCTCCATCCATCACGGATAAAACAGTCGGAGAGCTTTCTGTTTTGGAAACGGGTGTGGACAGCGCGGTTGTCACTCCCGAAGCCGAGGCTGGAAACGAGTTACCCATTACCCCATTCAATATACCCTCTTCAGCCCTAGAAAACGGTGAAGCAGCCGCTCAATCGATCGCACAAATCTTTGAGCATCTGCCCCCGGTTGAAGAAATGCCTGTATTGATATCTCGCTCCAAGGCTGATCATTCCACAACAGAAAATCCGCCAGTAATCGATTTAGTCCCAGCCTCGTCCATTCCGGGTGAACTCTCACCAACTCCTTCGCCCACCCCTTCCCCTCGTTCAGAAGGGGATCGTGGCTCGACAGACATCCCCCAAGGTAAAGCTTCTCCTGTTCCAACACTGTCCGTGCGAGTTGACTCAGAGCGACTGGAACGGATGAATAATGTAGTGGGTGAGTTAGCCATCAACCGCAATGGTCTTTCTCTCCAGAATCAGCAATTACAGAGAGCGGTAAGAGAATTGCTGGATCGATTCGTGCAAGTGCAGGGTGTGGTGGGTCATTTACGGAAGCTGTCCGATCAGATGCTTGTCACTCCCGAACGCCCTCACTATCAGGCCATACTACCTGCCATTAATCCTCTAGGAGAGCTTGTCATTCGTCAAGCTGATTTTGATTCCTTGGAATTGGATCGATATGGAGTTCTCAACTCCCGCTTACAAGAGCTGATTGAGGATATGGTGCAGTTGGAAGAAGCGGTGGATGATGTTTCCCTGTTCGCAAAGCAATCGAATCGAACTCTGGAACAACAGCGACAAATGCTGACTCAGTTGCGAGATGAATTGATGTGGGCGCGCATGTTGCCGTTGAGTGAGGTACTCAACCGTTTTCCCAGAGTATTGCGTGATTTATCAACCAATTACCACAAATCGGTCACCTTGAACCTCAGTGGTACAGGCGTGTTGGTGGATAAAGCAGCATTGGAAAAGCTGTACGATCCTTTATTACACTTACTGCGAAATGCCTTCGACCATGGCATCGAATCTCCAGAAAGCCGACGTCAGCAGGGGAAACCAGAACAGGGCAAAATTGAAATTCGAGCTTATCACCAAGGCAGTCAAACCATCATTGAAGTCAGAGATGATGGTCAAGGACTCGATACCGACAGTATTGGCAAACGAGCGATTGAATTAGGGTTATTGTCCGCCGAGCAACTGGCGACGACTTCTAACAATCATCTGTTTGAACTGGTGTTTGAGCCAGGATTTTCCACCGCTAAGCAGGTGAGCGAACTATCTGGACGGGGAGTGGGGTTGGATGTAGTGCGCTCCCAAATGCGATCGCTCAAAGGTAGTATTACGGTTTCTTCCTCGCCGGGAGTGGGTACAACCTTTACCTTACATCTACCCTTAACCTTAACGATCGCTAAATTGCTGGTCTGCTTAATTGGCTCCACTGCCATCGCCTTGCCGTCGGACAGTGTAGAGGAAATTGTCGTTCCTAAAGCCGACCAGGTGAAAACGACAGGAGAACAGCGGTTTTTGCGTTGGCGCGACCAGATTGTTCCCGCTTATCGACTCGCTGACATTTTAGATTATACTTGCCCCTTGCCGGAAAGCTCTCCCAGTCAAGCCTTAGTTTCAGTTCCTTCTCCCGCCAATTGGGCACTGCCGATGCTGGTACTCCGACAAGAGCAACAGGTTCTCGCCTTGGAAATTGATCGTTTGGTCACAGAACAAGAATTGGTGATTAAACCATTTGGTTCTGCGATCGCACCTCCGAGCTTTACCTACGGTTGTACCATTTTGGGGGATGGCAGTTTAATTCCTGTGATTGATGGTACGGTTCTACTCGATCAGCTTTTGGGTCACAATACAACCGCAACTCGAATCAACACAGGTTCTAAACCAATTACCTTAAGTGTTAACGAAAATTCCTCCATCAACCAGACCAAAACGGGTATGACAACCCCTCATGCTCCGACCGTTTTAGTCGTTGATGATGCGGTTGCTCTGCGACGAACCCTCGCGCTAACCCTAGAACGAGCCGGTTGTCGAGTCTTGCAGGCACGGGATGGACGAGAAGCCCTAGAACAATTACGCCAAGGTGCATCTCGTGTGAATCTCGTGGTTTGTGATATTGAAATGCCGAATATGAACGGCTTTGAATTTCTCGGTCAGCGTCGCCAAGACCCTCAACTGTCGAAAATTCCCGTCGTTATGCTGACCTCTCGGAGTAATGATAAACATCGATGGCTAGCTATGCGTTTAGGTGCTACGGCTTACTTCACCAAGCCTTACCTGGAACAAGAGTTTCTCGTCGCGATCAAACACATTATTGATGAGCAAAAGTCAGAATCTATCATGAATTCGTCACCAAATCTGTTACAACTCCAAGAAGTTTAATAGGTAATACCAAGAGAGATGGGAGAATGGGGAATTTTCAGTAGCGTCCCATTACCCATTACCCATTACCCATTACCCATT
>DATNQL010000094.1:0-13679 GCA_036704025.1 Stenomitos sp. | reverse complement strand
CCCAAAACCCGCATCTGTTCTAAAAACTTTAAAGCACCCAAAATTGAAGGTTCTAACAAGCCGTTGTGAGTCAACTGGCGCGGTAATTTTGGGCAAAATTCAAACCCAGGTGGCATTTGTGAGGCCCAATTTACTAATGTTTCCTGAGGAGGCACGGCGTAGAAGGTCGTATTCCCTTCAACTGTGGTGAAACGTTGAGTATAAAGAGGGAGAAATTCTGCGGCTTTACTACCTTTGGGATAAAGTTCGCCCACCCAACCTTTGTAAGCCCAAACGGCACACCCGATGAGAAAGTTCATGGTCAAAAATTGAGACTATTCTTTAGCCTATCAAGACTTCCAGAACTCAGGCATTTTAAAAATCAGGTTATCGGCATTACAGGTTCTGTAGCGCAAGGGGAAGAGGTGCGATCGCACCCTTGTAGAGTCAATATGGCAAGATCAAAAGAGTCGCGATCGCAATCCTGATCCATGTCTTCAGCCAATCCTCCTCTCGACTTTCCATTCCAACGCCTACGCGAGGTACGTGCTGCACTGCTGCGTCTCCATAAGGCACTACTCAACTCAGAACGAGATAGTTACGAACGCTTACACGGGCGCATTCAGTCTAAGGGAGAATTTTTTCAGCTCGTCATTCAAGATGAATGGTTTAGCTGGCTACGTCCATTCTCTCAATTTATTGTCCAGATTGATGAAGCTTTAAGTGCAAAAGAGCCAATCACCTTGGATAAAGCGAATGAACTATTAACCGAAGTTCGTTCCTTGATTTCTCCCGCCGAAGAGGGAACTATGCAACAACAGCGTTACTTTCAAGCGATTCAACGCGATCCAGATATCGCACTGATGCACGCAGACGTGTCAAGACTGCTGCCGCCGAGTAAGCCTTAACGGAGTCCAAGATAACCCCCGATTTCTAATTGGGGGCTACTCGCTTCAACAGGGAAAAGTCAGCGCCCAATTTTACAACTATACTCCTTAAAAATCGAAGTAAATATAAGGTTGCAAACCTGTATTCGGAGCCAAAACCCAAACACAAAATAAACATAGGGGTACTAACAGTAACTTCAACGGCCAGTTGAGTTGTAACTTCAGCCCCCGCTGCATCAAGAAGACAAGACCCATTAATACAAATAATATTGCCAAAAGCAAAGCAATCTGAAATCGCTCCAAACCCAGTGCTTCAATATAAACCTTTTGGGCAAATTGGATATCTGCCGAGTGCCCCCAGAGGTTCTGGAACACTAAACCCGCATCTTTGAGATTGGGTAACCGGAAAAAAATCCAGGAGGTGAACACCATGAACTGGGTCAATAACCAAGCGACTAAAAGACCTAATCCACTTTCCCACCAGTGTTTTACTCCCTCGAAACGATCCGCTAGGGATTGGGTTAAGCGGTGAGCGACTAAGGCACAACCATGCAATCCTCCCCAGACCACAAATCCCCAAGCCGCTCCATGCCAAATTCCCGTAATTAGCATCACAATCAGTAGATTAAAACAGGTTCGAGCCAGACCTTTACGGGAGCCACCCAAGGGAAAATAAAGATAATTGCGTATCCAATCTCCCAAGGTAATGTGCCAGCGTCGCCAGAAATCGGCAATACTAGTACTAAAGTAGGGAAAGTCAAAGTTTTCTGGCAGATTAAAGCCCATCAAAATTGCACTACCACGGGCAATATCCACATATCCACTAAAATCGAGATAAAGTTGCAAACCGTAGGCAATCACAGCTAGCCATAAATCCCCACTCCCAGCTCGTTGCAAGTTGCCAAAGCATAAATCCACAAAAATAGCCAATTGGTCTGCTAAAAGAGCTTTTTTCACAGCACCTGAAGCAATCAGCCACAGCCCTTCTGTCAGTGCTGAAGCATTGGGAAAGTTTAAGGTTTTCAGACTCGCGGCAAACTGATGGTAGCGAGTAATTGGGCCAGAAATCAGCTTAGGAAAAAACAATTTATAGGCCGAAAATTGGAGCAGTTGATCACTGGCCGGTGCCCCCCGATACACATCAATTAAATAAGCAATGCACTCAAAGGTGAAGAATGAAAGACCAAGAGGAGCCATTAAGTGATTATTCAGCCAGCTCGCACTTTCTTGAAGCACCGGTAAGCCGAAGAGAGTGGCTAGATTGGTTAAGAGAAAAGGTAGGTATTTAAAGCTGAGTAACCCAATCACATTCAAAATAATCCCCAACCACAGCAGCTTGAACCGTCTTCGATTCCAAGCCTTTTGAGCGCGTTGCCAAGCGGCGTTAGAAAGGCGCTGATTCGTGGCGTGCGCTCCTGGCGTTGTGTTGCTACCAAGCGCTTTTCCTAAGGAAAAATTAATGAGAGTGATGATTAATAGTAGCGGGATATAGAAAAGTTGAATTTGGAGTGATACAGAAGAGTTTTCATGAACGGCTTGTAAGGTATAAAAGATGAGACTGGCAATCAGTAAAAGCCAAAGTAGACGAGGTAAATTTTGCGATCGCTTTAGGGACTCGCTACTAGATATCTGACGAATGCCGACACTCTTAAATTTTGTTGCTGACGTTCTTGCAAAAAACCAATAAATGCCGAGAAAAATCAGCAGAAAAAGACCATAAAAAATAGAGATAAATGTCATTGATAAAAAGGAGAGAGTGAAGTGTTAAGGATAAAGATAAATCCTTGGGGATTGATGATCCTACTTAAAAAAGGTAGGTTTTCTCGTTGGTGATCCTGGGAAAAAATCTGTAACATTGAGGAAAGATGAACAATGATTTGATCGGTCATCCGGTGCTCAAGGCCACCCAACGGTTTTAGTCTATTAAGCCAAGAGCAATAGCGAAGCCTAGCCTAATAGACTTTACACAGCATCTTTCATGGAGTAGGCCAAGGAATCATCGGGTCTTTAGCCAAATAGTTAGACACTCGATAAGCACCATAACGATTGAGGTGACTAGGGTCGGAAAAGAAATCGGGTTTGGTGAGTAATAACCGACTCAAGTCACGGAAAATGAGTCCCTTTTCTCTAGCAGAGGAGTGCATATACCGCTGAAATTTCTCTTCATATTCGGTACGTGCTGGATCTAAATAATCGTTGGTCAGGGGAAGGTTGACAAACACCATCCCAATATTATTAATTTGGGCAAATTGCAGGAGTGATTCTAGTGCTGTGTCTTGCTCTCCACTGAGTTGAAAGGATTGGAAATCCCCATCATAATCCCCGGCGACTCTTGGATGATTGTTGTAATAAGTGGCAGGATTAAAGCGGATGGATAGAGGCAGGAATCCATCTAAATCAATCGCTTCTTCAAACGGGGATAATTTCTGGGAGTTGAATTCCGTGGGAGTTAGGGAAACATTCGCATGTTTCAGGAAGCCAACTAATTGCTCACGTAATAAGGATTTCAGCTTATCGCGTTGGGGATAGGTGGAGGAAACCTGAGCGAGTGACTGATTCAACCCCTCACTAAGCGATTGATAACTCACTCCTCCGGTCGTCCAAGGTTGAACCGTCTGGTCGTTTGGAGAGTTGTTGGGTTGTGTCGTTTTCCTGGAGTGGCGATCGCGATTTGTCCCCATCAGCGTGGGAAAGGTTCCGGCTTGGAGACGCTGGTAGCCTTCAGAGGTGGCAATTGCTCTATAAGTCGCATCTTCTCGACCACTATTAAATGCCCGTGCCCCATCGGCCCAGATAATCAATTTGGGGAGTTGTTCTGGGGTTAAGAGACGGCGGATGATTAAGTCTACAACCTGAGCTGTCGCGCCGTTAATGGCGAAGTTAAACACTTCCAAATCTGGATGACCCTGAGCGGCTAAAGCATCTTGGAGGGCGATGGGATCGACCCCTCGTAGCGCTCTAGAGCTGCCAATAATGAGAATATCAGGAGGTCCACTTTGCAGCAGCCGCTGTTGGTACAGAGCCAGTTTGTCATCTAACAGTCGGTTGTTGAAGGAGGGATTGGGCGATCGCGCGGCGGCGACCAGCGCGGCTTTGGCCGCATTCACTTTTTCCGGCGTTAAGGAAGCATCCGCTTCCGTTTTATTAATAATGACGCTGGTCTTGCCATCTCTAGTAAAGCCTGAGGAATTGAAGCCGCTGGCTCTGGGAATCTCACCTTTTTGCAAGGAAAGTTGGGGGAGAGAGACGGTAGTGGGTGACTCTCCAGCCGTGGGAGCAACCGGTGCCTGTGCTGGCTTTTGCAGTCTTTGACCCATCAGCCAATCGGCTTGCACCGTCAGCAATAATCCCAACAAACCCCACACCACTGCGACTCGGAACCCTTGAAACGAAGCGAAATTTTTAGCACTAGAGCCTTGAGGGACTAAGGTTGTTTCTTGGTCATCTTCGCTTAGAACAAAGATCTGGGTGGCACACAAACCCCGTTGCAGGAGACGTACTGCGGATTGAACCGTCTGTTTCAGACCGTCTTGAACGTCTTCTGGCGTTAAATCAGGGCGTAGAATCGGTTCCTCGGTGGGAGCCACCAATTCATTCACATAGGCATCTGAGGCGGCAAACTCTGGGGTAGCTTCTGGAACCAGACGCTGTCGTTGGACGAAATCAACGCCATAGTTCCACGAGGGGGACGTTGAACCCGCACGACGTCCATAGATCCGCACGCCAGCCATTTCAGGAATCCCTAACTGGCGTAGGAAGCGGGCAATGGGGGGAGCGACTTCAGATTGAGGCGGACAAATCGGTGCCTCGCTCATAATGTGCAACAAGTCTTGCTTGCGCCGCAGTTTCAGATGAATGCCGCCCGTTGCTAAGCGCCGATCCAGGTCAGGATTTAGTAATCGTTCGAGCAAGAAAGCCAAGGCTTCCTGATGTCCCTTCTGGGCGAGGGACAAAGCCGATTCTCCTAAGCTGGGGTTGTTGGTGGTGGATAAGTTGAGCCACTCGATCCAGACAGGTTTTTCTTGCTCCGGCGCAAGTTTACGTTCCTGATATTCAACCCCATAAACCGTCGCGGCTTGGATTCCTTGAGGGGTAATTGATTCCAATACCGCCGCGATCGCATTCATCGCCTTACGCTTGTCTGGAGCGTTTGTCGGCTGACGCTCCAAGGGGCTACAGAATAAATGCAGGGTTGCGTCTTTGAGAACCGCACGCACTTCCATGCCCAAGTTCAGCATAGTCTGGTTGATTGAGCGAGCGATCGCCTGTACATCACCCCAGCGTGCCCATTCTTTCAGCATGGCTTCGGGGGGGGTTAAATCCACCCGTAGCATCCATTCCGGAGAGGCTTCACCACTCACCTGGCTACAAATGGCTGCATCTCGGAAGCCTTTAAGTCCTAAGGAGCGCAACTGCTGAACCACGGGTTCCGCCAACACAGAGGCATCAGGACTGTAGTCAGAATTACAAATCACCCAAAGACGGCGGTTGGAAACCGAGCCATCCGCCTCGAACGGAAAGGTGTCTGATGTTTCAGCCGCCAACTCACGGTTTGTGAGGTGAGGAGAAAGATTTTTGTTGGCGGCTGGTTCGGGAAGAGTTTGGATCAGGACTTTAACCCTGACGCTGAGGGAATTTAACGTTTCGCTGAGATAACGCGAAATCGCTTCGGGTGAGCCTGAACGAGCCAGACTTTCGTGGGAAACCCTTAACTCTGATTCCGGGGTTACCGTTTGAGCCACCGTCTCCGTTGTTTCCTGAGGCGTTGAGATGCCTTGAGTGACGGGCGGCTTGAGCCGAATTTGCTTAATCCAATCCGGGCGCTCGTGACCAACGGTACGCCCATAGAGAATGATTTGGTAAACAGGATTTTCCGGGTCGATCGGAAACACCTCTTCCGCCTCTCGGCTGCCAAGCGCCTTGAGCAAACGATTCACCACCGTCTTTGCATCTAAACTCTGGCGGCTCTCACAGAGAATGTGCAGGTTATTTCCTCCTAGACGGACTCGGAGGCGCACCCCCGATTGCCCGATTGCACCATATACCCATTGGGCAAGGGAGGATGAACGAGCTTTTGGGACATGCTGATCGACATCCAACATTACAAACCTGTCACCTGGACTGATAAAGAATCTAATGATTTTTCCTGAAGTAATTGCACACCCGGTTTAAGCATACTTATAGCTTTTTTTGCACTACTTAGCATTACCATGGGTAATCACCCAACAGGCCAGCACAATTACTTCATCAAAATACATCTAAATCGCCTTAACACCAAAGCCAGACCTCAAGGTTGACCCAATTGGGTCCAGGCAGCGCTAGGATATTGGCACGAGGTAGGCAACGTTTGCTCCCTGACTGGCTTTAGCTCAGGATGGTTATTTTTAGCTTTACTCATGTCCTCTTATACCAACAAACTTCCGGAAATGACAGTGACGAACCTCTCTCAAACCCGAAAGCCAACAGAATTCTTGTTAAGTTTAGCTGTTGGCCCCCTACTGCTCGGCATTGTCGCGGCTGACGCTATTGGCTCATGGCTGCAAACAACCGGTATCAACAGCGAAGAAGTGTTTCGAGGCGAGCGTTTACCCGTTTTACACTTTCCAGAATCAAGCGAGCAGGAATGAGTGAATAGAGAGAGGCGAAGCTAATGATTATAAAACCTAATGGCTGCATATTTTAGCCTGGTGAATGAGTCTCATCATCCCTTAGAGGAGTCTTGGAGTTTCAGGAACGAGAAACCCCATCCCGTTTTGCTCCATCATTCAATCAACTACCGCTCTGGCGAAAGTGTAGAGACTTCCGGGTATCCGGTCCTAATTGGGGTCGAGAACGTGGAAGAAAACGTATCAGGCCATTGAGCGATGGGCAAAACGACTTGTAAAGTGTAAGCATCCGTCGTTTAGTTACCTGTGCAACGACGCAGGGACGGGCGAACACCCTACAATGGATCATCTTTAATCTAGCGGTCAGGAACCTACGCCTTGCGGCTAGGGCTTGTAGGAGTTAATTCTTGCGGCGTTGCGCTCTCATCGGCCTCATGCCTCGGCTGTGCCGAAGGTTAAACCATTAAAGCCGTAAGCCCCCTACCTGAATGGACTCAGCCTAGGCTGCTTAAGCCTAAGCTACATGACTAAGACGGGTTAAATTTCTGACCTTGGATGGTGTAGAGTCAGTTCCAAGCTCTGAAATCGGAGACGGCATGATGTATGGGGTTAAGCCCGTGTCTGCCGAAATGACCGCTTAGTCACTTTGTCCTGAGCGTTAGCGGAGATTGAATCGCCCTACCGAGGCGAATTGAATATCGGTAGCCTCTACTCCAGAGTGCGACTGGAGAGTGCAGCAGAGTAGCCCCTGTGAGGCGCACGGCTTGATTGGAAACGGCGAATTTTCGCCGCTCTTCGTTTTCTTCTTGTCCTCCTACCACCCCGAAAAGGGAGTGGGTTTCCGAACTGCCAAGAGGTTTTTATGAGTTCCCTCATTCACTCGTCTGATCAGGAAATTGCTGCCTCTTCTACCTCCGAATTGTTTCTGCGCCATCGTCTCAAAGTTGTAGAAGATTTATGGGGGTCTGTTCTCCTATCCGAATGCGGTCAAGAACTAGTTGATTTGCTTAAGCAACTCCGCGACTTGTGTTCGCCAGAGGGACAAGCCACTGACTTACCAGAATCTTCTGTGCCGAAGGTCATTGAAAAGCTTGACCTCAATGCGGCGATCCGGGCATCACGGGCATTTGCTCTTTACTTCCAGCTCATCAACATTGTCGAGCAGCATTACGAACAACGCGATCAACAGCTCTCACGACGTGCCACTTCTAAGGCTACTCCTGCCAATCTGGCTCGGCCGCCTCAGCCAACCGTCCCCAAAGAAAATGGGCATTTGGGCATGAGTTCCAGCAACAGGCTTCATTCAGAAACTCAGAATGCTGACTCTATGGCGGATTTTCTGGAAAGAAGCTGGCAGGATAAGGGAGCCTCCAAACGAGAATCTGGCACGTTTCATTGGTTATTTCCTCACTTGCAACAACTGAATGTGCCACCGCAGCAAATTCAGCGGATGATCGAAAATCTGGATATTCGGTTAGTCTTCACCGCTCACCCCACAGAAATCACCCGTCATACGATTCGAGCCAAACAGCGACGGATTGCTGGCATCTTAAAACAGCTAGACCAAGCGGAGGAAGCTACTCGCTCGTTGGGGTTAACCTCGTCTTGGGAAGTTGAGGGTTATACCGAACAACTGATGGAAGAGATTCGCTTGTGGTGGCGCACCGATGAGTTACACCAATTCAAGCCCAGCGTGCTAGATGAGGTCGATTACACACTCCACTATTTTCAGGAGGTACTGTTTGAGGCCATTCCCCAACTGTATCACCGGCTAAAGCAATCCTTAAACTCGTCTTTCCCTTGGCTGACACCTCCAGCCCACAACTTCTGCAAATTTGGCTCTTGGGTGGGATCAGACCGGGATGGTAATCCTTCTGTCACGCCTCAAGTGACTTGGGAAACAGCCTGCTATCAGCGCGGATTGGTACTGGAAAAATATATTCAGTCGGTCGGGTCTCTGATTAATTTGTTGAGTCTTTCCTTACACTGGAGTGATGTTTTACCGGAACTCTTGGATTCTTTAGAGCAAGACCGCTCCCAAATGCCAGAGCTTTATGAACAGCTAGCGATTCGCTACCGACAAGAGCCTTATCGGCTCAAGCTCTCCTATGTGCAGCAACGGCTGGAAAATACCCGCGATCGCAACCGCAGACTGTACAATCTTTACGATGGCAAGTCCCCGCAACCAGACCTGAACGAAACGAACAATCCTGGTGTTTATCGCTCAGGGGCTGAGTTTTTGGCAGAACTGCGGTTGATCGAGCGCAGTTTAGCTGTGACCGGGTTAAGCTGCCAGGAGTTGGAAAATTTGATTTGTCAAGTGGAAATTTATGGCTTTAACTTGGCACACCTGGATATTCGTCAAGAAAGCAGCCGCCACTCTGACACGCTCAATGAAATTGCCGAGTACCTACAAATTTTGCCCAAGCCTTACCATGAGCTATCCGAGGCAGAACGAACCCAATGGCTCACGGCTGAATTAAAAACCCGACGCCCTCTCATCCCTGCGGAAGCGCCTTTTTCCCAGAAAACGAGCGAAACGATTGAAACGTTCCGCATGTTGCGGCAGTTGCAGCAGGAGTTTGGTGCTCAAGTTTGCCAAACCTATATCATCAGCATGAGTCACGATGCCAGTGATTTGTTGGAAGTATTATTACTGGCTAAAGAAGCGGGACTCTACGATCCGGCGACGGGAAAAAGTAACGTGCAGGTTGTGCCCCTGTTTGAAACGGTGGAAGACTTGAAGCGTGCGCCTGGGGTGATGAAATCGCTGTTCGAGCTACCCCTATATCGTGCCGGCCTCGCTGGAGGCTATGAAGAACTCAGCCTTCAGAATAGGCAGCCGGAAAATCCTAATCCTAACACCAAAATGGAAGGCTGGACGCCTAACCTGCAAGAGGTGATGCTGGGTTACTCAGACAGTAACAAGGATTCGGGTTTCTTGAGTAGCAACTGGGAAATTCATAAAGCCCAAAAAGCGCTTCAGAGAATGGCGGAGGAGTATGGTGTATGCTTACGCATTTTTCACGGGCGTGGGGGGTCTGTCGGGCGTGGAGGCGGTCCCGCTTATGAAGCGATCTTGGCGCAACCCGGTCACAGTATCAATGGACGAATTAAGATTACGGAACAAGGGGAGGTACTGGCCTCTAAGTACTCTCTACCCGAATTGGCTCTTTATCACTTAGAGACTGTGACAACAGCCGTGATTCAAGCCAGCTTGCTGCGAACCGGCTTTGATGATATTGAGCCTTGGACTCAAATCATGGAAGAGTTAGCCGCGCGATCGCGTGCTCATTACCGCGACCTGATTTATGAGCAACCCGACCTCCTGGATTTCTTTCACCAAGTCACCCCCATCCAAGAAATTAGCCAATTGCAAATCAGCTCTCGCCCTGCACGTCGGGGAGGTAAGAAAGATTTCTCCAGTCTCCGGGCGATCCCTTGGGTGTTTAGCTGGACTCAAACCCGCTTTTTACTACCGAGCTGGTATGGTGTGGGTACCGCCCTGAAAGCGTTTCTGGATGAAGACCCAGAAGAAAATTTAAAGCTGCTACGCTATTTTTACTTTAAATGGCCTTTCTTCAAAATGGTCGTGTCCAAAGTTGAGATGACGCTGGCTAAAGTCGATTTACAAATTGCTCATCACTATGTGCGCGAATTGTCAAGTCCCGAAAATCTAGAACGCTTTGAGCGGTTGTTTGATCAGATTGCCAGCGAATTTAACCTGACTCGCGACTTAATCTTGTCGATCGCAGGACACAAACGACTTCTCGATGGCGATCCAGAATTACAGCGCTCGGTGCAGTTGCGTAACGGCACCATCGTCCCCCTAGGTTTTTTACAGGTATCCTTGTTAAAACGCCTACGTCAACACAGCAACCAAACGGCATCGGGAACACTCATCCACTCCCGATACAGCAAAGGTGAACTCCTGCGTGGGGCTTTGTTAACCATCAACGGTATTGCAGCGGGTATGCGAAATACAGGTTGATCGGGGTTGGCGAGTGGTTGGTAATTAGAGTTAGTCGTTAATTGTTAGTCAGACTGTTACTCAGCGGTTGTGCCTTGAACTGGCATGACTCGGACGGGCAGGATGCCCATCGACAGGAAATCTCGGCTCTAAAAACCGACTTTCTGGGAAGATTGTTAGCTCAGAATTCCCACTAACGACTAACCCCTAACTCATGACCTACTGAAGTCTAATTTTGGATAATCTCTACTGGCTCGATCACATTCAATCCTCAGAACTCCTCCTGGTGGGAAAGAAAGCTTTCCACCTCAGCCAGCTTATGCAGCGTGGCTACCCGGTTATACCAGGCTTTGTGATTCCCACGAATGTGTTTTGGGACTTAGTCCAACTGTTGGGTGAGTCGGAACCTCTGTTAGCCGACTTGCCCCATTCATCATTTCATGTCGATGTAGATAATCCACGTCAGTTGCAGCGAGTTGCTCAACACATGCGTCAAGCGATCGCCAATGTGAGGTTGCCGCCCGATTGGACTCAATCATTCTTAACGGCAACTCAAGAGCTAAGTGCATCGGTTGCGATTTTGCAACCGTCTCTATCGATGCAATTAACAAACAGTAGCATTTTTCGCTATCCCTTAGACCCTCAATCTCGGACACAGCCCTTATCCAAATCCCTAACGAGCCTCAATACAAACCCGGTTCTCCCACTGGAGATTTTAGAATCCCACAGTTGCCCGCTCGTACCCGAAGCTCTCATCCTCTCCTTAAAACGAGTCTGGGGAGAACTTTTTCGCGCCAGAAGCTTGTTTTATTGGCAGCGTAATGGCATCAAGCTCCAGCAACTGAATTTAGCTGTATTGGTACAACCCCTGTGGGAGGCGATCGCCTCTGGCACGATCGAGGCGGACATGAATGAGTGGAAAATTCAAGCCACCTGGGGCATGGGAGAAGTCTTAACCAAAGGCGAAGTACTGCCAGATACCTACCAATTACAGGTAGACAGTGGCACCGTCCTCTCCTCACTCCTGGGTAGCAAAACCCGCGCCTATCGTCTCAGGAATCAACCAGAGTCTGAACCGCTGAGCGAAACAGGATTACAGGCTTATGTCCTCAGCGAAGAGCAACAAAAACAGTACGCTTTAAATGAGAAATACCTGAAACAGCTCATTGAGCTATGCCAACGGTTAGCCGCTGAACTGACTCAAACCTTTTTTCTAGAATGGACACTTTGTCAACCCCCCGGCAGCTCAGAACCTCAGCTGTATTTGACGCAATTTGTCCCTCAACCCAGAGCCATTGGCTCTCAGATTGCCATGTCTACCCATCCCCCAACTCCCACAGGACTTACGCCTCAGATCATTCGAGGATTACCAGCCGCGGCAGGACGAGTTACAGCATCCGCTCAAGTGCTCAACGGAGAGAATCTCAATCTAGAAAAGCTACACCCAGGAAAAGTCTGGGTTGCCCCTAACCTCTCACCGGACTGGCTGCCTTGGCTCAAGACAGCCGCAGGTATTATTACAGAACGGGGAGGGATGACGAGTCATGCGGCCATTATTGCCAGAGAACTGGGTATCCCTGCTGTTGTTGGGGCTACTGATATTACTCAACTGATTCAAACTGACGAGTTGCTCTTTTTAGATGGAGATCAAGGCGAAATTCATCGACTGGGTCGTCAGGATAATAGCACGGGGGCATCTCCCACGCTTAATCCTCAAACGCTCATTTCTTATCGCCAATACCCAATTGCGACTCAATTGTTTGTGAATCTGAGCCAACCTAGCTCTCTAGAACGAATGGGGACTCTGCCAGTGGATGGGGTAGGATTGTTGCGTTCAGAACTCATGATGCTCGATGCCCTGGACAATCAACCCTTGACGACTTGGTTGAAGCAGAGACGTAGTAAGGAATTAGTCACACGTCTGACTCATTTGATCCTTCAGTTTGCCACGGCATTGACACCACGACCCGTGTTTTACCGTTCCTTGGATTGGCGATCGCATGAATTACAACTCCTGACCGGTACCACTTCACCCTCAGAACCAGAACTGAATCCGATTGTAGGGCGGCGCGGCACACTTCGCTATTTGGATGACCCTACCTGCTTTGATTTAGAACTGGAAGCGCTAAGGGGCGTTCACCAGACCGGTTATACCAACGTCAATCTGATGTTGCCCTTTGTTCGGACGGTAGAAGAGTTTAGCTTTTGCCGTCGCCGTGTTGAACAAGCGGGATTGATGGATAATCCCGAGTTCCAACTCTGGATTATGGCCGAGGTGCCTTCAGTACTCTTTCTGCTTTCAGATTACGTCAAAGCTGGGGTTCAAGGCATCTCCATTGGTACCAATGATTTTACTCAATTATTGCTCGCAACTGACCGCGATCGAGAGCAGTTAGGTTCATCCCTGAATGGAAATCATCTCGCGGTTCGCCGTGCACTTCAACAAATGATCGAGACAGCCAAGACAATCGGCATTCCTTGCTCCATTTGTGGTCAAGCACCGGCTCAATATCCTGACTTGATTGATGCATTAGTCCAATGGGGTATTACGTCGATTTCCGTCGATATTAATGAGGTAGAACGCACTCATTACGCGATCGCGCGTGCGGAACAACGCCTGCTTTTAGAGGCCGCCCGTCGTCAACTCCATTCCTAATCATTAGAATTGTTCATTCGCCGCTCAGGAGTATTGTTCATGGGTTGGAGCCGTGCCAGCATTGCTTTCTCCTATCTGTAGAGAGAGGGGAACTTAGGGTCAAAAATGTCACACTTCAATACCAGTGCATGTTGTGAAGGAGAATGAAGATTCTGTGATTGTTAACCAAGATGAGAAGGGTTGGGAAGTGATTTATCATCGCGCCCACGCTTTACTGGCGGCTCAACTGGCGGGACATTGGAAGAAAGAAAATTCACCCGTTCGCTTGTATGAAACGATCGCGGCGATATCCCATCACGACGATTTAGAGAAAGAATGGGAAGGGAACCAACTCACTCCAGCGGGTACACCCCTCGATTTTACCCTCGACCCGTCCACCTCCCTGGAAAAATTGAGAGAGTTAACCAAGAATGCCCTCTACCGGGGACGATGGGTGGCATTACTGATCTCGAAGCACATGAGCTTCCTCAATGAGGGCAAACGTGGCGAGTCAGCGGAAATGGATCGGTTTTTGGACGAACAACTTGAACATCAAGAGCATTGGCGCAAAGCCTTAAAGCTGACGAAAAAGGACGTGGAGG
>DATNQL010000093.1:0-13308 GCA_036704025.1 Stenomitos sp. | reverse complement strand
GGTCTACATTAAAGACTTCTAACGCTTCTGCGGCAAACTCTTTGTTAATGGACTCAACTTTATTGACCTGGCAATAGTCTCGCACCCGCTTTAACAGTCGGTTAGCAATTCGGGGGGTTCCACGAGAACGACGGGCAATTTCTTCGGCACCCTCTTCAGTCACACGCACTTTGAGAACCTCGGCGGTTCTTTTTACAATTAAAGTCAGTTCATCGGTTTCATAGAAGCGCAGACGTTGAATCAAACCAAAGCGATCGCGCAGGGGTGAAGTTAATGACCCAACTCGCGTGGTTGCTCCCACTAGCGTAAACTTCGGCAATGGAATACTGCGAGTCTTAGCGGTTTGACCCTTACCAATTGTGATATCTAAGCGATAGTCCTCCATTGCCGGATACAGCAATTCTTCCGTCATCCTCGACATCCGATGGATTTCGTCAATAAATAAAATATCTCCTTCTTTCAGGCTGCACAGGATGCCCATAATGTCTCGCGGACGTTCTAAGGCCGGTGCTGCCGTAATTTTGCAATTGACCCCCATCTCTGTCGCCAAAATCAGCGACATGGTGGTTTTTCCTAATCCAGGTGGGCCATATAGCAAAAGGTGATCCAATGCCTCGTTTCTACCTTTTGCCGCTTGAATCGCAATGTCTAAAACACTCTTTAATTCTTTTTGCCCAATGTAGTCAGCTAGTCGTTGGGGTCGGATACCCTCTTCCTGGTTTCCCGTTTCGTCCGCCATTGCCGTTGCCAGCAAAAGCTCTGGGTCTTCTGTCTCAGGTTTGCGAAAGTTGTTACGCCGACCCTGACCCTTGGATTTCTTGCTGGACTGAGGTTGCCGATCCGGTTCTTGAGACTGTTGTTTAAAGGAGGTTATCGCCATAATTAAACCATTCGTTCTGAGTGAGCTTCCTCTGATCCAGAGAATGATGAGAGCATGGAGGACTAATGACTGATCACTAAGGATACTCAAGCCATGCTAGCTAAACGAATCTTACCTTGCTTAGATGTGAAAGCCGGACGCGTTGTCAAAGGTATTAACTTCGTTGATCTTAAGGATGCTGGTGATCCAGTGGAGTTAGCTCAAGCTTATAACGAGGCAGGGGCGGATGAACTGGTGTTTCTCGATATCACGGCTACCCATGAAGACCGGGAGATTATCATTGATGTGGTCTATCGCACCGCAGAACAAGTCTTTATCCCCTTAACGGTCGGCGGCGGGATTCAATCCTTAGAAATGATTAAACTATTGTTAAGGGCTGGGGCGGATAAAGTCAGTATTAATTCCTCGGCGGTGCGTAATCCTGACTTTGTTAACCAAGCAAGCGATCGCTTCGGCAATCAGTGCATTGTTGTTGCCATTGATGCGCGACGCCGTCAAGACCCCAATAATCCAGGATGGGATGTCTACGTCCGAGGTGGCAGAGAAAACACAGGCAAAGACGCCATCTTGTGGGCGAAAGAAGTGGAGCAACGCGGTGCGGGTGAACTGCTCGTGACGAGCATGGATGCCGATGGAACCCAAGCCGGGTATGATTTAGAGCTGACACGCACCATCGCTGAACAAGTGCAAATTCCCGTGATTGCCTCCGGCGGTGCAGGGACTTGTGCTCATATTCATGAAGCCCTCACGGCCGGAAAAGCCGAAGCCGCGCTTCTGGCCTCTTTGTTGCATTATGGTCAACTTAGCGTCTCAGAAATCAAAACTTATCTGAAAGAACATCAAGTTCCTGTGCGATTTTAGCGTAATACGTTTGGCTTGAAGTGCTCGAAATCATCAATTTTTGTCATACATAGCCAATCACTTTACTCTGTGCAGTCATCAAAGCGACTGCTAGAATAGGGGGTGACTGTTACATTTCGTAATTTATGTTGATTTTTATTTTAATACTTGATGTCGCATTGGTGGCTTGGTCGCTGCATCTGATGCAGGAAGCCTTCGACACCCAAGAATTTTCTCTCATGTTAGCTGGCACCTTAGTAGCAATGTCCGCTGCCGCTATGTTAGTGGTTTATTTTCTGATGGGTAGTTACGTTGGCTATCTGACTCACATGGCTCAATCTTCCAGTTTGTTTTACTGAATCATGGGCTTTTCTTCCCAAAAGTCTTGACGCAGTGAAATTATCAAGCTATCGTAGAATACGCGGTACGGGGTTATAGCTCAGTTGGTAGAGCACCTCAATGGCATTGAGGGGGTCAGCGGTTCGAATCCGCTTAGCTCCATGAAAAGGAACCATAGGTAAAGAAGTCAGCAACGGGTTTAATTCCTATGTTTGCCATGGCAGTCTATGGGGATTAACCAATCCGTTGGGATAAGCTGTGACGCATTTAAGAAAGCCTATTTCCACACCCCACACCCCACACCCCTTAGGACAATTTCGCTATGGCAATTTAGCTGCACATCAGCTTAACTCCCTGATTCCGCAAAAGGGTTAAGGGCATTTGCGACTGGAGCGCTCAGCTTCGCTGGTGCCGTAGGCAATCGCCACACGCTACGACAATCTGGCGTAGAGTTTCCTGGGCGGTATTGATCTAGCGGCTACGGTCATTAGGCTTAATAGATGACACGCCCTAGCCTCCTGGTTAATGACCCTGGGCATGATTCCTCAAACAACACCTCTGTTTCGTTTTGTTCCTCAACCCAGGTACAAACGCAACCCTGAAATAGCCCGAAAAAATCGATAATTTATCTAATTTCAGCGTCATTACTCACTCAAAATCTCTCTGCCAAAGCGTTGAAAGGAAAATTAATCACAGCAGGGGCTTCAGCGAGAGTCCCTAAAGAGCGATCATGGAAGAAGGCTTCGATAAGCTGTGTCACCGAAACGAACAGTGACACTATTTATATAGATGTTGATGTCGATCCTAAAGATATTGGCTACATTGAAATCTATCTAAGGTAACGATAAATGATACGTGAGTCGTAAGCTGTGGAAGTTATTTTCAAGCTTTGAGGCTCCGGGTGGACATAGGGGCAAGTGTTCCCAGATTACTGAAGACTCTTATAGGGATATTAGTATGCAGTCTGAACAACAACAGCGCATCATGGGCTACTTCATTGAGGAGGCAAAAGACCACCTCAATACCATTGAGCAGGGTTTGCTCAGTCTGCAAAGCACCATGGAAGACAGGGAGATGCTCAACGAAATCTTCCGGGCGGCCCATTCCGTCAAAGGTGGGGCAGCGATGCTGGGAATTAATAGCATTCAGCAAACAGCCCATCGTCTCGAAGACTGTTTCAAAACCCTACAAGAGTCGTCAGTCAAACCAGACCATCAGTTAGAATCCCTGTTTTTGCGGGTTTCTGATACCCTTCAGGCACTGGTAGAGCAACTGCAAAGCCCGTTTGGCCTCACCGACGAAGCCGCCGAGGAAATCATGTCCGATGCTGAACCGATTTTTGCAGAACTGCACACGCATCTAGAAACGCTGGTCAAAACAGCCAACGATTCTCCTGTGGTAACGGTTGAAGCCCCCAAGGTCACCTTGGCAAATTCTCCTATGAATCCAGCAAATCCCAAACCCCTGCCAGCGAACTTTAAACGAGATGTCCTGATAGAACTGCGGGAGATGTTACAGCTGTTTAAACAGCAAGACCAGCCCGAACATCGGGAAGCCTTACAGGCTCATTGCCTTAATCTAGTCAGGTTGGGCGAACAGCAAGACCTGCCCGGTTGGGACGAGTTACTGGAGACGGCACGGGTGGCGATCGCTTGTTCCTCAAATTCCTATCGCCTGCTGGCTAACATTGTCATCAAAGAAATCAAACAAGCTCAAGAATTAGTGGTGGCGGGTCGCTCCGTTGAAATTTGCGCCAGCGAACAGATCAAAGCCCTAGTCCCAGAATCTCCTGCCTCACAGACTCCAGTGGCACTCCCATCCCCAGAGTCAGAATTTGACCTGAGTTTTGACCCGGATTTTGAACCAGACACTCAAGAGTCCGAAACCCTAGAATCCTATAGCCAGCCGTTTCAGGATCAGAGTGAATCGTCATTAACCCATCTGTTTGAAAGTTCAGACACAGCAATTCAATCCGATCTCCAAGACGACACACCCGAAACCTTAGTGGAAGGGGAAAGTTTTTCCTCCCAAGCCTTTGTTCAGTCGGAACAGCAAAAAACGAGAAGAATTTACCGATTTGCTGCCCCCAGCGAACCCGAAGTTGGCGTGGCAGAATTGAACACTCTGGCGGATATTTTTGAGGGTCAAACGCCCGATTTAGATGAAACTTGGCAAGACGAAGAAATTATCAGTTTAGATGACAACTCAGTAGCCTCCCACTCCGGCAACCTATTGAGTTTGGATGAGCAAAGTGATTTTTCTGACCTCGTCAGCGATCTAGATAGCTTAGACCTCAGCGATGAAGCCTCAACGAGTGAAGATTTGATGGATTTGTTTGGGGATGAATCCCTAGACGAAGACGCCGTTATTCACACTCCAGAACCAACTGACTCAAGCTGGAGGAGTCTAGACACCGATGAGGTCACCGATGACTTTTCGGATTTATTATTTGAGGAAGATAGCCCCGCTCCTGCATTCGCTTCCAGCCGCGAATCAGAGGACTTAAGCAATTTATTTGGGGACAGTTTCTTTGACGAAAACAGTCCTCTAGAACAAGACCTCGACGATTTTGATTTGAAGGCAGACGCTACCCCCCAATTGCAGCACCCAGACGATGACCTGTTTGCCATGCCTGTGGCGGATGTGTTTGCAGAAGCTCCAGAGGAGTTCTTGAACGATACAGAAGCATTAATCGGTGAGAGCTTCGCTACTCAAGACCATGAGTTTTTGGCTTTTGAGGACTCATCACAGGAATTGGAAAACTTGGAGGGTGAAGCGATCCGGTGGGACTCCGTTGCCCCTGCTGAGTCAGACATAGGCTTTGGCGACCTGATGGAAATTTCCGAAAGCGCGGGGGGTGAACGTCCTCATGCAACCAGTCCTGTGGGGGCAGTTCCATCGGAGCCAGAGTTGAGTGACGAACCCGTCATGGACAACCTAGCCACAAATTTGGGCTGGGAAGAATTGGACGAATCTGCCGCAGACTTTGATTTTGATGCCCAAGCTGATTTCAATCCAGGCGAAGAGGTCGGAGACTCTATCGATTTGGAGAGTCTCCAATTTGATGATTTTAGTGTTGATGCAGATACGCAAGCTTTATCTCAGCCCAGCGAGCTATCTCTGGATGACAGCCTCTTTGATCTCTCGAACCCTGACATCCTCACTCAGGATACGGATCGTTTTTCAGATTTGGCTCTGGAAAACTTTATGTCCATGGATGAGCTAAGCGGTGCAGACGATTGGAATTGGGACGAAGAAAGTGAAATTCCCCTTAAGGATGTAGCTACCTCCGATCTGGGAGGAAATGTTACCGATACCACGGCGGCCGAACTGATGCCAGAAAGAAGAGAGCCGTGGGAGAGTGATGCCGCCGACGATTGGTCTGCCTTGGAGAATGCTGCAACCGAAGAGTCGGTTTGGGATGGGAATCAACCAGAGTTCGCCTCGGATGAGTTTGAGTTAGCAGGAATAGACACCGAGGGTCAAACCTCTGACCTCGATTTTGATTTCGAGGAAACCGCCAGCGATGCCTTCAACCTTGAGGCCGCTCACAATGGCGAGCAGAATGACTTGTTTGAAGAGGCTACGGACGAAACCTCTGCCCTCGATTTTGATTTCGAGGAAACCGCCAGTAATGCCTTCAGCCTTGAGGCCGCTCACAATGGCGAGCAGAATGACTTGTTTGAGGATGAAGCCCTCTCCACCAGCGTGGCAGCCCAAAGTGCGGCATTGGAAGCTCTAGAAGCTTTCGAGGATTTGTTAGAGACACCCGCAGAAGACGCTACAACCCAGGTCAGCGAAGGCTGGGAACGTTCTGGCTTAGAGGAGCTAGAAGATCACTCGGAGTTGGATGAGTTGAACGGCTTCTGGAATGCAGGGGACGAGAGCGAGACTGAGGCGCGAGTGCCGAGTAGCGACGATGGATCTTTTTGGGAAGAAGCGCAACCAAGCCACTCTCAGAGTGAGCAGTCCCTCGACTTTGAAGCGTTTGAAGACTTTTCGTTCTTCGATAGACCAGAGGCACCTGACAACGTAGAGATAGCCAGTCTACAAGAATCAGCGCTTCCCGAAGAAAGTTTTGCAGACTTGATGTTTGAGTCAAACGTGTCAGACCTAGACCAGAGCGCTGACTTCTCGGATGCCTTCTTCGATACCCCGGAAAGTGACCTGTTTGACCTGGAAGTCACAGAAGCTCCCTCTGTGGAAATGGAGACGGCGGCGCAAGATGCCTCACCCGTGTCAGATTTCGAGGCTATGTTTGGGGAGGAATCTTCAGGGGAAACAGATCGTGCCGCCGTCGAGGCTCCAGCGCTGTCAGACTTCGATTTGTCATCGTTCAGTGCGAATGAATTAAATGGGGATACAGATTCATGGGTGGGTGACTCGTCATCCTTAGAGAGGGCATTTGAATCAGAAGAACCAGCCAGCGCAGAGGCTCAAACCCCGGTTGTTGAATCAGATGAAGTGGAGAGTGCGGCCTTAGGGGCGATCGAAGGCTTGGCGCTTGATGCCACTGTTGAAGGTGCTGAATTAGACCGTCCATCCGGCTCAGACTTCGATGGGCTGTTGGGTGACGGAATCTTTGGAGATACGGATTCCCTTGATGTCGCCGATAGGGTAACGGATCACTTCTTTGACACGGAAATGGCTGTCAGTGAGGCGCAACCGCCAACAGAGGAAGCTGTGGATGATGATCTCCTCGATTTTGCCTGGGACGCTACAGGCACGACTGAGGCCGAGAATTTTGATGATTTCTTCAGTCCTCAGACCGATGAGATTCCAGAGACCGAAAATTGGGATGATTTGTTAAATGGGGCACAAGAGGCGGAGCTTTCCAGTACCGAACCCACAGCGCTATCCGCTCACGACATTGACACGCCGATTCACGCCCCTGCCTTGGAGTTTGAGTCCGTAGCAGATGAAACGGCAACCGCCATGGATCTGGATTGGGAAACGGATGAGAGTGATCTTCTATTCGCCGAGAGCGAAGCGGACGCACATCTGCACACCACGGCTGCACAGGATTTAGCCGCAGATCGTTCTCCAGCCTTGGAATTTGATGATTTGGAAGCCATGTTGGATGGGGATGCGGTAGATCGTTCTCCAGCCTTGGAATTTGACGATTTAGAAGCCATGTTGGATGGGGATGCGGCAGATCGTTCTCCAGCCTTGGAATTTGACGATTTAGAAGCCATGTTGGAGGGGAGCGAGAAACTAGCGGTTTCGGGTCTAGAAGCCTGGGAGGCTACTTCCGAAAAGGGTGAACTCGAAGGTTTGGATGAATTTGCCGATTTAGAGGCGATGTTAGCTGAGACTCCTAGCCGCCCAGCTCCCGAATCAAGTGACTTGGATGTGTTTCAGGACCTCGATTCTTTGTTGCAGGAAGAAACCCCAACCCAGGCTGCACCAACCCCAGCATCTGTGAATCGTGCCACCCCGAAGGCCAGTTCCTTAGCAGACGAATTTGGAGACCTGGAAAGCCTGCTAGAGCAAGCTGATAAGAGCATGGGCGGGCCTCCGAGCGTCATGCCTGACCAAGGTAGAACGCGCCCTCTCATGCGTCCCCGTGCCCCTCGGGTGTTTGAGCATACCATGCGGGTACCGGTTAAACATCTCGATAGCCTCAGCAATTTAGTGGGAGAACTGGTGGTCAACCGCAATACCCTAGAGCAAGACCAAGAACGCCTGCGGCAATTTTTGGATAATTTATCCCATCAGGTTTTAGCTTTGAGTGATGTGGGGGCGCGAATGCAGGACTTATATGAGCGTAGTCTCCTGGAAAGTTCGCTGTTGGCAAGCCGTTCGGGCTATCGTTTTCCAGGACATGGGGAGACCTCCTCTCATCAGCCTCATCACTCTGGGGAAGAATACGATCCTCTGGAAATGGATCGTTTCACCGGCTTCCATTTGCTCTCCCAAGAGATGATTGAACTGATCGTTCGAGTCCGGGAGTCGGCCTCTGATATTGAGTTTTTGGTGGATGAAACCGATCAGGTGGCTCGGATGTTGCGGCAAATCACCACTCAACTCCAAGAAGGATTAACCCGAGCCAGGATGGTGCCCTTTGCCCAGAATGCGGATCGCTTACTCCGGGCTGTACATGAAATTTCGCGGAAGTTAGGGAAAGAGGCTCAGTTGCAGGTTGAGGGTCGGGAAACCTTGATCGACAAGATGATTCTCGAACACCTTTATGACCCAATGACGCATCTGGTCAATAACGCCCTGACTCATGGGATTGAGTCGCCAGAAATCCGGAAAGCCGCTCGTAAGCCACCCGTCGGCAGAGTGACGCTGCGAGCCTTCCACCAAGGGAACCAGACGGTGATTTCCATCTCCGATGATGGAGCCGGGATCGATGCCGAACGAGTCCGCTCTAAGGCCATTCAGCAGAGACTGATTACTTCTGCTGAAGCCAAAACTCTGACGAATGTGGAGTTGTATGATTGTCTGTTCCACCCTGGTTTTAGTACCAAAGACAAAGCCGATGACTTCTCCGGTCGAGGTGTGGGGATGGATGTTGTCCGCACCAGCTTGAGTGAAATTCGCGGAACGATTCATATTGATTCCACCGTGGGTAAAGGTACGACTTTTACCATTCGCCTGCCTCTGACGTTGAGTATTTGTAAAGCGCTCTGTTGCCTAAGCGATCGCGCCCGCATCGCTTTCCCCATGGATGGGGTGGAAGACATGATGGATATTTTGAACGATCGCGTTCAGACCAATGCAGAGGGTCAATCCTGTATCCAATGGCGAGATACGCTCCTACCCTTCCACTCTTTATCGGATCTGCTCACTTACAAGCGTCAACTCAGTCGTAATACCGTCTACGGCGGCAAACGGGAAGACGACATGATTTCGATTGTGGTGTTGCGGAGTGCGGGGAACTTCCTTGCCATCCAAGTCGATCAAGTGTTAGGTGAACAAGAAATCGTGATTAAGCAACTCGAAGGCCCACCGCCTAAGCCCGTGGGCATCGCTGGGGCTACGGTTCTAGGGGATGGTCGGATTATGGCGATCGCGGATGTTCTAGAATTGATTGATTTGGCAAACGGACGGATTCGCAAGGATGGTGGTGTGACCATCTGGCCGAGGGAAGAGCCTCAGGTGGACGTGCCAGGAGAAATTATCGAGGCGAAGTCTGAACCGATGGTTCTGATTGTCGATGACTCGATTACTGTGCGCGAACTGCTGTCCATGACGTTTAGTAAATCCGGTTATCGGGTCGAACAAGCTCGTGATGGTCAAGAAGCTTGGGATAAACTCCGCTCAGGTTTACCGTGCGACATTGTCTTCTGTGACATTGAAATGCCCAGAATGGATGGTCTAGAATTGCTGTCTCGACTTCAGAAAGACGAAAAGCTCGTTAACCTACCCATTGCCATGCTCACCTCACGCGGTGCCGACCGACACCGACAAATGGCCGCTCAGTTGGGAGCCAGTGGCTACTTCACCAAGCCTTATTTGGAAGAAGTCCTGCTGGATGCCGCTCAGCGCATGATTAAAGGTGAAGTTCTGTTTAATACCAGCAGCAACACTTGATTGATTTGGAGAAGGCAGAACCCCTCTGCCTTCTCCAAAAATGATGTACTGACGGATGACTAAGATTTTGAGATATCAAACGCTGACCCATCAACGAATTCCTCAATCCTTGGCTACCATGCTGGTTGTGATCAGCCTCTTGGGACTGGCAACTGGGCCGGAACCGGCGGCAAAAGCTCAGGAAACGGAGCTAAAAGTGGGAATTGTGCAGCGCTTTGGTGAGGAACCCAAGGATCAGGTTACCTTGCAAGCCACTTCAGGCGATCGCCTAACGGTACGCTTCTTGTCCGGCGAGATGAAACCCGAAACGGTGCAACTGGAGAGTTTGAAGCTGGAAACAGTGATGCAGCCACTACAGACTCCCACGCTGGAAGAGTATTTAGTTCTGAATAATGAATCGACTTTTGAAACCGCAGAAGACAAGGCGAATCAATGGCGACAACTGGGTATTGAGGTAGAAATAGCACAACCGGAGCGTTGGCAGGTTTGGGCGAAGCGAGATGTTTATCAAACGCCTTTACTACGGCGTATGCTCCTGCAAAATCTGAAAGCTCAAGGTGATACAACCGCCTATCTCGCGACGAAAATGGTAGAGAAATCCCCCAGGGCTTCATTTGTCGTCAATGGCTTTCGTTACAATCGGCGGGAGTTAGAGATTTCTGCCAAGAAAAATTTAATCCAGGTGAGTCGGGGGGCGAATAATAAAAACCCTCGTCTCTATGCCGGACGTTTGCGACTTCAGCCGAATGCCTATGGAACCTACACCTTGGTGAATCAGGTACCGTTAGAAACTTATTTACGGGGTGTGGTTCCTCACGAAATTGGTGGGGAGGCACCTTATGCCTCTGTCGTCGCCCAGACCATTTTGGCTCGAACCTATGCTCTACGGAACCTGCGCCGATTTACGGCTGATAATTACCAACTTTGTGCGGATGTCCACTGCCAAGTTTACAAGGGACTTACCAATACGGTTCCCCTGGCGGATCAAGCGATCGCACAAACCAAGGGCATGGTGCTAACTTACAACAATGAGCTGATCGATGCCCTCTATTCTTCTACCACTGGCGGTGTCACAGCTCCTTTTAGCGATGTCTGGAATGGACCAGAACGTCCTTACTTGAAAGCTAGAGTGGACTCGCCTAACGCCGTCTGGGATTTGTCGCAAAAATCGTTAGCCGATGAAAACAACCTCCGTCAGTTCTTGAATTTGAAGCAGGGATTCAATGAAACAGGGCGCAATGTCTTCCGCTGGCGCAGAACGCAAACCCTCGAACAAATCACCAAGCATCTACAGCGTTATCTGAAGAATCGAAATCATCCCCTGGTTAACTTTACGACCGTTAAACAAATACAAATCGTGAAGCGATCGCCAGCGGGACGGATTCTCAAACTGGTCGTACAAACCGATATCGGCAACATTGAAATCGATAAAAACGATGCGCGTAGTGCCTTTGAGCCTCCCTTAAGTACCCTCTATTACCTAGAGCCAATCTACGGAACCGATAAAATCCTCAAAGGCTATGCGTTCGTTGGCGGTGGCTTTGGGCATGGTGTCGGCATGAGCCAATATGGTTCTTACAACTTAGCGAAGCTCGGTTGGTCGGGGGAGCAAATTTTGAATTTCTACTATCCCGGCACTCAAATCCAACCCCTATCGCCTTCACTCGTCTTTTGGCAACCGCATGAAGTTCAGCTAGCTCCTCAAAAATGAAGCAGGAACACCCAAACCGTGCTCCTGCTTGTAAATCTGTTTGACTCTGAAGCCCGCCAACCCAAACGAAAAGGCGAGAGTACTGACTTTAATCGGGGTTATCCCCAAAAACGTGAGAGGGCGGCACAATGGCGCTAGGCGCTGTTCGACGTTGTCGGTGCGTTTGGCGCTATCAGCTTCGCTGGTAACCCTTGGGTGAGCGTTAGCTCTCAGAGTCGTTAAAGTGAAAACAGCTTTGTTTTCTTTTTCCCTAATTAATACAATGCTTCTTCTTGGTGAGTTTGGATAGTACAGTCACTCGTAGCATAGGCAACACAGGTCAGAATGTAACCAGCTTCGATCTGTTCGTCATCCAGGAAAGACTGGTCAGATTGGTCAACTGTACCATCCGTCAGTTTGCCGGCACAGGTAGAGCAAGCACCAGCGCGACAAGAATAGGGTAAGTCAATGCCTTGCTCTTCGGCGGCGTCGAGAATGTACTCGTCGTCGGGAACTTCAATGGTGGTGTCTAGCCCTTCAGCTTCGTTGATCAATCTTACTTTAAAGGATGCCATGCGTGTTCCTCTTTAGTTGATATAAAACGACAGGATAAATCCAAGGGACAGCGTACCTCACACGAGCGTACTTCGTCTTTAGGAAGATTGCCTTTGCAGTGTTCGCTTCATTTCTGATACTACGAGAAAAAGTCAGAGAGGTTAGACAGGATTAGGAATGAAATTCTCAAATGATTATTAAATTAGTTATTCTTATACTGCATAGACGAAGTTGTTGAGTCAAAAATAATCCCAACATTAGCTCTCAAACTTAGGTATTATAAGAGGTTCTCAACTTTTTAAACGCTTCTCACCCCGGTCTAAATTTCCTATTAATTAGCATTAATTATATTTATCAATACAATCCATGATTTGTTCTTAGATGTGAGAGTGGGAGTGGAGCCGGCGCTAAGCGTGCACATGTGAGGATACTTCCTGGCTTAAACTTTCGCCTCAACGCTTGGACAACCCTCTGAAAAATAACGTCGGGCGGCTTCGATAAAAGCCATAACATCGGCTTCGCTCGTATTAAAAGCCGTCACTAATCGAATCGTTGTCGAATTTTCTTCTCCCCACGGGTAGAAGTAGAACCCATCAGCAAGAAGACGGGAAATCAAAGCCTTAGGCAACTGAATAAAGATTTCGTTAGCCTCTACGGGGTAACAAAGTTTCACACCCGGTAATTCTAGCAGCCCCTGAGCTAACTTCTGAGCCATCTGATTGGCATGGTTAGCATTGTTTAACCACAAATCATGATGAATATAAGCCAAAAGCTGCGCTGACAAGAAGCGCATCTTGGAAAAGAGATGTCCACTGCGCTTGCGACGATAGCCAAACGTTTCTGCTAAAGTCTGATGAAAAAACACCACCGCTTCCGCTGCCATTGCACCATTCTTGGTTGCGCCAAAACAGAGCACATCAACACCCGCACGCCAAGTTAAATCCGCAGGAGAACAACCGAGGCTAACGACTGCATTGGCAAAACGTGCTCCATCCATGTGCAGATGAAGATGATGGCTTTTTGCCACCTCAGCCAGGGCACGGATTTCATCGGGAGTATAAACAGTGCCAGCTTCAGTTGCCTGGGTGAGGCTTACCGCCGCCGGCTGAACATGATGCACAACGCCAGCACCCGCCTGGGCTAGCACGGCAGCTAAATCAGTGGCTCGAATCTTCCCATGAGAGCCGGGGAGTGTGACTAACTTGGCACCACCCGTGTAAAATTCAGGTGCGCCGCATTCATCAACATTAATGTGCGATTCGGTATGGCAGTAAATCGCTCCAAACGGTGGAGTCATTACTGATAGTGCTAGGGAGTTGGCGGCTGAGCCAGTTGCCACCGGAAACACGGTGACGTCTGTCTCAAATAAATCGCTGAACTGGGTGTTTAAGCGCTGAGTGTATTCATCTTGTCCATAGGACATCGCGATTCCCTCATTAGCCGCACTCAAGGCTGCCATGATTTC
>DATNQL010000092.1:0-2030 GCA_036704025.1 Stenomitos sp. | reverse complement strand
ACCCAAATCCATTTTATGTACACCGATTGTTTACCAAGGAAAATTCATCGGCCTCCTTTACTTGGAAAATAATTTAACGGCAGGTGCCTTTACGCCAGAACGATTGGAAGTTTTACAATTGTTATCCTCTCAAGCCGCCATTTCTATTGAAAATGCTCGCCTCTATCAAGATTTAGAAGATGCTAACAATAACCTAAAACGCTCCCATGAGCAATTAGCGGAGTACAGCCGAACGCTGGAAGCCAAAGTGAAAGAGAGAACCCTAGAGTTACAAGAGAAAAACTTGCATCTGCATCAAGAAATTCGTGAACGCCAACGCGCCGAACAAGCCGCCGACGCCGCCAACCGAGCCAAGAGCGAATTCTTAGCGAACATGAGCCATGAACTCCGCACCCCGCTCAATGGCATTTTAGGTTACACCCAAATCTTTAAAAAAGACAAAACATTAACGGAGCAACAAAAGAATGGAATTGCCATTATTCATCAGTGCGGCGAACACCTGCTGACGCTGATTAACGATATTTTAGACCTCTCTAAAATCGAAGCCCGGAAAATGGAGCTTTACCCGAAAGACTTCTATCTCGCTGAATTTTTAGAAGGAATTACGGAAATTTGCCGAATTCGTGCCGAACAAAAGGGTCTGGTGTTGGTTTATGAAACCTTAACTCCACTACCTAAAGCCATTAGAGCCGATGAAAAACGACTGCGGCAAGTTTTGATTAACTTACTCGGCAATGCCGTGAAGTTTACACCAAAGGGTCGTGTCATATTCAAAGTCGGCTATCAACAGGGAAAACTCCAATTTCAGGTGGAAGACACAGGGATTGGCATTGCACCCCATCAATTAGAAGAAATCTTTTTACCCTTCCAGCAAGTGGGCGAACACAGCCGTGAAACCGAAGGCACTGGCTTAGGACTAGCCATTAGCCGTCAATTCGTGCAGATGATGGGCGCGTCACTAGAGGTAAAGAGTACCCTAGGAGAAGGAAGCGTTTTCTGGTTGGAATTGGATTTGCCGGAAGTTGACCAAGGAGCGGATATTACTAAGGGAGATGAACGTCATATCATTGGTTTCAAAGGCTGCAAACGAAAAGTTCTGGTGGTTGATGACAAGTGGACGAATCGCTCTGTTTTAATCAATCTGCTAGAGCCTTTGGGGTTTGAAGTGCTAGAAGCAACCAATGGCTTAGAGTGCCTTGCCAAAGCGCGTGAGTTGAAGCCCGATTTAATATTGATGGATTTAGTCATGCCCGTACTGGACGGCTTTGAAACCACCCGTCGCATCCGGTTATTGTCCGAGTTGGAGGGAGTCATCGTGATTGCCATCTCAGCTAGCGTGTTTGACTTTGATCGCCAACAAAGTAGAGAAGTCGGTTGTGATGATTTTCTCCCCAAACCCGTCCGGGAGGCAGAGCTTTTAGAAAAAATACGAGTTTACTTGGGGCTGGAATGGGTTTATGAGGAGTCAGGCGCAGGAATGAGGCCGGTGTTGTCGGCACAGGAGTCAGCCGTCATGGCTCAAAAACAACGGCTCAATGACAACCAGCACCTAATTCTCCCGGAATTCAGCCCACTGCCCGCCGAGGAACTGGACATTCTACTCGATCTGGCGATGATGGGTGACCTCAGAGGCATTATCGACTATACCTCGAGCCTTGAGGCATTAGACTCCCAATGGCTACCGTTAGCCAGCTATCTTCGCCAATTGGCCAAAAGCTTTAAAGGAAAACAAATCCTCGAATTATTAAAAAATATGAAGAGGCAAAATGAGTGCTGATCCGACCCATCAAGGTGTCATTCTCATCGTCGATGACACGCCCACGAATTTAGAAATGCTGTTTGATTTCCTAGCCCTTGCCGGGTTTAAGGTTTTGATTGCTGAAGATGGCGAAAGCGCCATCGAACGGGCTGAATACGCCCCACCCGACCTGATTCTATTGGACGTACTCATGCCAGAAATGGACGGGTTTGAAACCTGCCGCCGCTTGAAAGCCAATGAACTCACCCAAGACATCCCTGTGATTTTCATG
>DATNQL010000091.1:0-5439 GCA_036704025.1 Stenomitos sp. | reverse complement strand
CAATCGAATCAGTGACCTCACTCCCCTGTCTAATCTGACTAGCCTAGGATGCCTGGAACTCAATAACAATCAAATCAGCGACATCAAGCCTCTGTCCACGCTGACTCAGCTAACCAGGCTGCCTCTCGAAAACAATCAAATCAGTGACCTCACTCCCCTGTCTAATCTGACTAGCCTAGGATGCCTGGAACTCAATAACAATCAAATCAGGGACATCATGCCCCTGTCTAATCTGACTAACCTGACAGATCTGGAACTCAACAACAATCAAATCAGCGACCTCACGCCTCTGTCCGCGCTGACTCAGTTAGAATTCCTGGAACTCAACAACAATCAAATCAGCGACCTCACGCCCCTGTCTGGTCTGACTAACCTGTGTGATCTGAATCTTGACAACAACCCAATTCCCAACTTGAATCTGCTCAAAGCGCTTCAACAGCAGTGGCGCAACCTCTCAACTGAGCCAATCACTCCTCAACCAGCAACCGCTGCTGTTCACTCAGCCTATGCCACCATCGGCTTGGTCGAACCAGAGATAATTTTTTGCACTAGTCCATACGCAGCTCTTGTTTTATTAAGTGGATGCGAATCATTAGGAGTGCCACTGGCAAAAATTCTATCCGAGAATTCGAGTAAACCGCTGAGTCCGGGACTGTGGCATTGGTTGCGCCAGCAAATGGAATTTCAATTAGGGGAGGAAGTCGAGACACAACTGTACCAACAGTTGAAAGATGACGGCATAGAGATGAAGAGTTACAACAATTATCGTATGACACAAGGGAATTACATTATCCCTGAAGCATTGGTTGAACTCATCAGCATCACTGAATTTTGTATCTCTGAATTCGGTTGTGTGCTGGATCACAAAGAACAAGAAGCGCTGCGGTGTCTCAAGCAGCTTTTCTTGTCTTGTGGTTGGATATTTCCCTATGAGAAGGTTTGTGTGGTTTGCGATCGCCCCCGTATCCTCTGTTTCGACAACCAAGAACGTCTCCATGCCGAAGCTTCCCCCGCCATTCAATATGCCGATGGTTGGAGCGTCTACGCTTATCATGGCGTGAGATTACCTGAAAAGTACGGTAAAGTTCATCCCAATCAGTGGCAATCTCAATGGCTGGTATCTGAGGAAAATGCCGAACTGAGGCGAGTCCTGATTCAGGAAATTGGTTATGCCCGACTTGTTGAGAAGTTGCAAGCGATTGAATTAGATTCTTGGCAAGAATATACTCTAATTGGAATTGATTTCAATGCGGATGAGGAGCCAATTTATCTTCTCAAAATGACTTGCCCCAGCACCGGATATATTCACGCCTTGCGAGTCCCACCTGATATGAAGTCAGCGCGTGAAGCAATTTCTTGGGTGAATTGGGGAGTCGATCCAGAGCAATTTTCGGTGCAAACTTGAGAGAGTTGAGGAAAGAGAGCGATCGCATACCGTACCCACAAAAACGCCCGCCGATATCGGCAGGCGCACATTCAAGTAAGTTTTCAAAAATTTACCACTTGAGCAGGTTAAACTGCTCCATATCCACCGTTTCACGGTTGCGGTAAATCGAAAGCACAATCGCTAAACCGACAGCGGCTTCCGCTGCTGCCACAGTAATGACAAACACCGTGAAAACCTGACCTTTAATTTCTTGTGGATCAATGAAGTTGGAGAACCCCATCAAATTCAGGTTCACGGCATTCAGCATAAGTTCAATTGACATCAGCACTCGAACAGCATTGCGGCTCGTAATTAAGCCATAAATGCCAATACAGAACAGAGCCGCAGCTAAAAGTAAAAAGTATTGGAGTTGGAGGTGCATGAATCTTCTCAGTACTCAACGAAATTTTTAATTCAGGGTGAAGAATGAAGTATAAAAGATGAAAAAAATTTCTAGTTCATCCAGAGCTGCAATAACCCTGAAGGCTGAAAAAAGGTTCAAGTTTTGCACTTCATCCTTCACGCTTCAGATGAAGTCCCTTAACGTTCTCTTGGAGTCGCACTAGCGGCTGACACCAATTCACGAGGGCGTTCTGGCAACGTGGAAGCGGTTGCTGTGCCACTGTCACGAGGGATGAGTTCTTCTGGAATATAATCCCGACGTGCCAAGATAATTGCACCCACCATTGCCATTAACAACAAAACAGACGCCAGCTCAAACGGCAATAAAAAGTCGCTGAAGAAGTGCATCCCAATCTTCAGAACGGAATTATCTCCAATGACAGAAGCCCCGGTATAAACAGACCAAGGGGTCACCAGTACCATGGTGCTCAGGAGTACAAACAAACCAGCACAAACGAGTGCGGTTGCTCCTTGGCGAATCCAACGATTCGCCATTGGCACGAAATCCTCTCGCTTGTTCACCAGCATGATGGCGAACAAAATCAGGACGTTAACGGCTCCAACGTAAATCAATAATTGTGCCGCTGCCACAAAGTCCGCATTGAGTAAAAGATATAAACCGGAAATACTGACGAAGACACCACCCAACAAAAAAGCCGAGTAGACGATGTTAGAAAGTAGGACAACGCCCAAAGCTGTCCCAATCATCATCACTGACAGTATGCCAAACGAAACAAGCTGAACTCCTTCCGCTAGATTCACCGTTACCTCATCTCCTTAACTGTTAAGTTTAGATTTTGGAGTTGGGATTTTGGATTTTAGACATGGGGTTCATATATGGCTGCAAACTAAGCTGTACCAATGATTGATCTAAAATCTAAAGTCACCAATTCCCAAGCCGTTGACGACTATTTCTGTGTCGTTTCTTCTTTCTTCGGTTCCATCTTCTGGGCTATTTGCTCTGGACGCAAACTAGCGCGTTGAGAACCTTGAGGTAAATCGTGCGGGTCTAAAACGCCTTTTGGCAGATAAGCCAATTCGCGTAAAGGAGTGACCATTGGGTCTTGTGTAACTTTGTAAGGTAGCCGTCCCATTGCCACATTGTCATAATTGAGTTCGTGGCGCTCATAGGTAGAAATTTCGTACTCTTCGGTGGCAGATAGACAGTTCGTTGGGCAGTATTCGATGCAGTTGGCGCAGAAGATACAAACCCCGAAATCAATGCTGTAGCTCTTGAGTTTTTTCTTCTTGCTGGCTTTGTCAAAATCGTAGTCTACGACCGGCAGGTTAATCGGACAAACCCGAACACAGACTTCGCAGGAAATACACTTATCGAACTCAAAGTGAATTCGACCGCGAAACCGCTCGGAAGGAATTAGTTTTTCGTAGGGATACTGTACTGTGACAGGACGCCGTTGCATGTGGTCGAAGGTAACCGATAAACCTTGACCAATATAGCGGGCAGCTTGAACGGTTTCTTTGGCGTAGTCGCCAACTTGTTTAAGGAACTTCAGCATAGTGGTGAGTGTCTCTCTCTTTTTAAAGTCCTTGGTCGGAAGAGAGATGAAAGTTAACAGGTTGTACTCCCTAGGAGCAGCTGAAGGATAAGTGAAAACTTTTAACCTTCTAACGTGATGAACCTGCAACCTTCAATCTAACCGCCAAAGGCAAAAGGAAATGCTAATTTAAGTGCGGCAGTCAGGAGTAGATTAACCAGACCGACAGGAAGCAGGAACTTCCATCCTAAATTAAGGAGCTGGTCAATGCGAACGCGGGGCAGTGTCCAGCGTAACAGAATGGCGATAAAGACCAAAAAGTATGCCTTCAGGAGGGTCATACTAATCCCCAAGGATGCTGTGATCACCTGCAACCAAGAACTGGTTTCACTAACACCCAACCAATTGGCTAACTGATCAAGAGGAATAGGAAATTCCCAGCCACCCAGGTAGAGAACCGCAACCAGTAAGGCAGAAAGAACCAGGTTGACGTAGGAACCGATATAAAACAGAGCAAATTTCATGCCAGCGTACTCGGTTTGATACCCAGCCACGAGCTCTTCTTCCGCTTCCGGAAGGTCAAAGGGTAGCCGCTCACATTCTGCCAAAGCGGAAATCCAAAAAATCAAAAAACCCACGGGTTGACGCCATACATTCCAGCCTAAAATCCCGTAGCCCGATTGCTGCTCCACAATGTCAATGGTGCTCAGACTGTTGGACATCATCACAATAGCGAGGACGGCCAGCGCCAAAGGAATTTCGTAACTAATCGATTGTGCTGCCGCTCTCAAGCCGCCCAACAGCGAATATTTATTGTTGGAGGCATAGCCTGACATTAACAGACCAATCGGCTGAACGCTGGATAAAGCAATCCATAAGAATATCCCTGTTCCCACATTAGTGATGACAAGGTTCTGTCCAAAAGGCACAATTAAGTAGGACAGAAACACAGGCAAAACGACAAGGATCGGCCCGAGTGTAAAGAGCCACCGATCCGATTTGGCGGGGACAATGTCTTCTTTAAAGACTAGCTTCAGTCCATCTGCTACTGGCTGGAGAACACCCAGGGGGCCGGCGTATTCGGGGCCAATCCGCTGTTGAGCCGCAGCAGAAATTTTCCGTTCTAGCCAGACGAGGACCAATACGCCCACCGTGGTACCGATAATCATCAGAAACATCGGTAGCGGCATCCAAATGGCTTTAGCCGCACCGGGTGGGATACCCAAGTCCCTAAGCGATTGAATAAAATTTCCTTGGAGGTCAATTCCTGGATTCATCTTTGCCGATACGTGTAATTACTGAGGCAGTTCGATACACAGGGTATCGAATACATCTATACAGCTCTTTTGTAAAGATTTTTTTAGGAGCCTCTCTGCCTAGTATATCGTTGGATGGTTCTTGGCTCAGCACCAATCCTCAGAATTTATACTTATCACGATGGTTAGGTTTTCTTCTTAGTTCTTATCAGTTGGGAGAGTCTCTATAGTCTGTATAGATCTACATTGATGCTTGTTCAACCCAAAAATTAAATCCGATTGGGTCTGAGATACTCTCGTATCAGCTCTGATGGGTAGTGAATCCACGCTCACCTAAAAATTTTTATCCATTGTTCTTCCTACATCACAAGGGGAACCTTTATACATAGAAAGTTATATTTAAAGTTCCTTACATTTAGTGGTTATGACTCAGCCGAATCTGCTCGAACTGGCCAAGAAGGGAGACGAATCAGCAATTATCTCTGTGATGAATTACTTTTTGAAAGACAAAGGGATTACGGCACAAGCGGCTCAAAAAGATGATTGTTTATTGGTGGTATTGAAATCCGAACAATTGCCTGATCAACAATCATCCGTAGCCTTCATCCATAAACTCATGATGAAGATAGGAGTTGAATCAATTAAATCTATAAAAATCTATGGAAAGCAGATAGGACAACCTGCTCCAGGGTGGACAGAATCTGTAGATTTAGTTTATCCGTTCAAGGAACTGAAACAGCAGAATCAATCTTCAGAATCACTCTCGCCAGGAAATCAAACCACAACGAATACAATCGCATCGGATAATCCTAAGCCTAAGGTTAATCAATCCATCACCAACCGTTGGCCTAAATGGTTT
>DATNQL010000090.1:0-16090 GCA_036704025.1 Stenomitos sp. | reverse complement strand
TACAGGTCACTGGGTTCATTAGTCATCCTCCCTTCAGGGGGCGCTCTGCGTCGCGTCATTGAGAGTCTTTTTGCGGAAGAGCGCTTTTCTCAAAAGCCACGTACTCTTGCAAGTCTACTACGTTTGACCGCAACTTGGTATTACTTAATGCTCCTAGTCCTTGTGTTTTAGGTTGAGAGCTGAAATCCAGTTCGGTTGTATCTTGTACCGCTAGCACTATCTCTTCTGTTTCCACACGCGACAATGTACTGTCTCGATGTGCTGCTAATATTTCATTCGACTCCACGCGCACATTCCCCCAAAACTCATAGATGCCTTGTACCGCCGCTCCATCTCTTGCCGCCTGGGTCACACTGGCTATCGGCATGGCGCTTAAGTCTTCTACAATTTTGATTAAACGCTGATTTCGTCGCTTATCTCCCAAATTTGCGGTTTTTAGTTCCTCTGATGCCCAGCTCATTAGCTATTCCCCTGATTCTTACTGGTTATTCCTTCTCACGCAGAATTACCACGCCTTGAGTCCCACGCAGGGGCAGGTTTACTCTTGTTTACAATCTCCCTTGGCAGGGAACCCGTCTGGCAAGCCCTTATATTTCCTCACTACTCTCTCCCAGTCTTACTTTCAGCTTTTTTGAGCGGCAAATATACCACAGTATTTCTAATTCATCCTCACCCACGCACCACTTTTGCCCAGATTTGGCACACCCCTCGACCCTTCATTCGCCCCTATTTCTCCACTCAACCACTCTCTCCACCGCTTAAGTTCTGTTAAATTCTCCCGATTTTCCTCGTGATTCGTCTCAACTGTCTGGAGTCAAATCGCTCTAGCTCCCTCTGGCTCTACCTTTGAGCTTGTTACAACTTTTTGACTTTCTTTGCGAAAGATGTGACTAATGCATAGGTCCACCTAAAAGCCAAGTTGAAAAGTCATTGAGAGGCTTAATTAGGCTTGACGCTAGATGAACTCCTTTGTACTAAATTACGGCTAATGGTAGTCAAATTGTGGGCGATAATCCCCAACCCAACCCAACGTTCAAAACCTAAATTTCCCCGATATAAACAGCGATTGAAGCCAAAGCTTCTTTTGAGATAGCTGATACGCCCTTCCACACCATTGTGCCAGTAACGCCCTTGTCGGAAATATCGCTGTTTTTCATGTTGCTGTCGCTGCGAGGATTTATAACCAGATTTTGGTAAAATAATTTGTTCAACTCCCAACGCAGAAGCCAAATTCTCGTTAGGTTGAGAAAAAACACCTCGATCAGCACTGGCTTGCTTAGGTGGATGATTAAACTGTTGTTGATGCTGTTCTAAACTGTCACGCCATTGTTGAGTATCATGAGGATTGCCGTAGAGCACTCGATAATTACTGATAATTCCTCCATCCACTTCATCTAACCAAACTTTGTGTCCAAATTCCACCAAAACATTGGTTTTACCGCGACAGATGATGTCACTATGGCTTTCAGGTTTCGCACCGGAAACTAGTCTAAAGTGCAGAGATTACAAAGATGCTAAGAAATCGCTATAACAAAACCCTGACAACCTAAAGCTCGTCAGGGGTTTATTTTCTAGAATTACTTTTTCCTGTAAAGTTTTTTCACCTTGAGGTGTTACGGCTATTTCTAACCCGTGTTTGGTCAAAACATTGCTCAGTAAATCGCCTCTAGATATACCTTCAAAACCCGACCAATCACCTATGATTTCACAAGCTTTAAGTTTGTCGGCAGTACGAGTGTCGGTGCTATCCAAAATCTCTTCAATACAATCTAGAGCTTTCCCTGACAGTCTTAAAAGCTTGAGAGCTTGAGCTTTAAGTTCATCCCCTACAGCAGCTTCAACCTTTATAGCGACGCGAGTAACAACCTGTTCACAAACATCAATTACAGGATTCCCCACCCCCTCAGAGGTAGCCCAGCGCTGAACAGTACGCTGACTGACTCGTAGAATTTTTGCTATTTCAGAGGTAGCCATACCCTTAGCCAACATAGCTAAGCCCTTTTGCTTGGTAGAATCCATAGTCTTGTGATATGAAAGGGTCTACATTTTCTATTGTCGCTCATGTCGTCGATTGTCGTTTCCTGTCCGACTTCAAGCGAGAATTTCTGGAACTTGTCTGGTTTCATTCCGGAATTGTCCCCGCAAACCTATACGTAGCAAAGCTGTCGGTTTGTCGGTTTCTGTCGGTTTCTAGCGACAGAAGCGACAGTGATCGGCTTGTGGAGTGAGGGCTGTAAGGCTATAGAGCCGATGATTCCTTAGGGAGTATCCTGAGGCTCTAGAGACTATTTGACCCGACCCAGCGCTCTGGTGAAAGCTTTACTCGCAACGCTCTCGTACCGTGCTAGCTCCAAGTAACTTTTCTCCAACATGGAATCCCCGGAGCTTTCTGTTAGTCTAAGCCTTAAGCAGCTATTTTTACAGTGGTGTATCAGTGTTATGAAAGTCAAAAAACATCATCTACTAAAAAACAACTCGGCTACTACAGTATCAGGTGTTCGACCTCTGGCTACTCTGTTCGTTTTCTTGTTTGTCTCATGTTTTCCTGCTTATGCTGTCCCCTTTCAGAAGACTACTACGAATAAAACCTTTGCTGATTGGTGCTTGAATAAAAACAAAGAGAGTGTGGAAACACTCCACACTATTAATGCCCTGTTGCAAGAGGCTAACACTACTGATTGTAATCAGGCTAACAAACTTCTTTCGGCTCTCACTGAACTCTCACTCGACAGCAATGAAATAGCTGACATCAAACCCTTATCAACACTCACCAACCTGACTTCACTCTCCCTCCTGAACAATGAAATAGCTGACATCAAACCCTTATCAACACTCACCAACCTGACTGAACTCCACCTCTCCAACAATCAAATAACCGACATCAGACCCTTATCAACACTCACTAACCTAACTGAACTCTACGTCAATAACAATCAAATAACCGACATCAGACCCTTATCAACACTCACCAACCTGACTGAACTCTCCCTCTCCAACAATCAAATAACCGACATCAGACCCTTATCAACACTCACCAACCTAACTTCACTCTCCCTCGATAACAATCAAATAACCAACATCAGACCCTTATCAACACTCACTAACCTGACTACACTCTCCCTCTCTGACAATCAAATTGCTGATTTCAAACCCTTATCAACACTCACCAACCTGACTACACTCTGGCTCTTTAACAATCAAATTTCCAACAATCAAATAACCGACATCAGACCCTTATCAACACTCACAAACCTGACTGAACTCTCCCTCTCCAACAATCAAATAGCCGACATCAGACCCTTATCAACACTCACTAACCTGACTGAACTCTCCCTCTCCAACAATCAAATAACCGACATCAGACCCTTATCAACACTCACTAGCCTGAGTATCCTCTCCCTCTCCAACAATCAAATAGCTGACCTCAAACCCTTATCAACACTCACTAACCTGACTCATCTCAATCTCAATAACAATCAAATAACCGACATCAGACCCTTATCAACGCTCACTAATCTGACTACACTCTGGCTCCATAACAATCAAATAACCGAAATCAGACCATTATCAACACTCACCAAACTGACTGAACTCTGGCTCTCCAACAATCAAACGCTCGTTGATAAAACCTGCCCTGTCAAACCTGTATCTATCTGTATATTCCAGCTGCCATAGCTTTTCCTCTTCACTCACACTCGTATCCCTACCCACCTCCCTAAATTCACCTCAATTTCTCCTATGAACCACTCTCTCCACTGCTTAAGTTCTGTTAAATCCCCCCCAATTTTCCTCGCGATTCGACTCAACTTTCTCTCGTCAAATCGCTCTGAGTCTCACTGACTCTACCTTTGACCCTGTTACGAAATTTGGCTTTTCTTTGAGAAAGATGTGACTAATGCATAGCTATTTTTTTGATTTTCGACCTCCGACCCAGCGCTCTGCTGAAAGCTTTACTCGCAACGCTCTCGTACCGCGCTAGCTCCAAGTAACTTCTCTCCAACATGGAATCCCCAGAGCTTCCTGTTAGTCTAAGCGTTAAGCAGCTATTTTTACAGTGGTGTATCAGTGTTATGAAAGTCAAAAAACATCATCTACTAAAAAACAACTCGGCTACTACAGTATCAGGTGTTCGACCTCTAGCTACTCTCTTCGTTTTCTTCTTCGTCTCATGTTTTCCTGCTTATGCTGTCCCCTTTCAGGAGACTACTACGAATAAAACCTTTGCTGATTGGTGCTTGAATAAAAGCAAAGAGAGTGTGGAAACACTCCACACTATTAATGCCCTGTTGCAAGTGGCTAACACTACTGATTGTAATCAGGCTAGCCAACTTCTTTCGGCTCTCACTGAACTCTCCCTCGATAACACTCAAATAACCGACATCAGACCCTTATCAACACTCACCAACCTGACTGAACTCTCCCTCGATAACAATCAAATAGCTGACCTCAAACCCTTATCAACACTCACTAACCTGAGTATCCTCACTCTCCATAACAATCAAATAGCCGACCTCAAACCCTTATCAACACTCACCAACCTGACTCTGCTCTCCCTCCAGAACAATCAAATAACCGACATCAGACCCTTATCAACACTCACCAACCTGGCTGGACTCTCTCTCCATAACAATCAAATAACCGACATCAGACCCTTATCAACACTCACTAACCTGACTCATCTCTTCCTCTCCAACAATCAAATAGCCGACCTTAAACCCTTATCAACACTCACTAACCTGACTTATCTCTCCCTCGACAACAATCAAATAGCCGACATCAGACCCTTATCAACACTCACCAACCTGACTACACTCTCCCTCCATGACAATCAAATAACCGACATCAGACCCTTATCAACACTCACCAACCTGGCTAGACTCTCCCTCTCCAACAATCAAATAACCGACATCAGACCCTTATCAACACTCACCAACCTGACTACACTCTCCCTCGATAACACTCAAATAACCGACTTCAAACCTTTATCAACACTCACTAACCTGAGTATCCTCACTCTCCATAACAATCAAATAGCCGACCTCAAACCCTTATCAACACTCACTAACCTGACTTATCTCTCCCTCTCCAACAATCAAATAGCCGACATCAGACCCTTATCAACACTCACCAACCTGACTAAACTCACCCTTGAGAACAATCAAATAGCCGACCTTAAACCCTTATCAACACTCACTAACCTGACTTGGCTCTCCCTCGATAACAATCAAATAGCCAACCTTAAACCCTTATCAACACTCACTAACCTGACTGAACTCTCCCTCGACAACAATCAAACGCTCGTTGATAAAACCTGCCCTGTCAAACCTGTATCTATCTGTATATTCGCGCCTTAAGTCAGTGCCATTCACTTTAAGATAGCCGACGTTCAGTGTCGCGTGTAAAGACCGTTGGACACGCGACACAAACCCCCAAATCATGCAGAAAAATTGGGGGTTTTGTGTGTAAAGGGATATTGCGGAATTTGCTAAAAGTTTGAGTGTCTATTAATTATTAGCTTGGGAGATGCCACACTCTTTACAATATGGTAAATGCTTGTAAGTAAGATTGTTACAGTTTTGGCATTCAACATATTGATAATAACCACAGTAAGGACAATAAGTATCGTGATGTCTAATCTTTTTGGCACATTTGATACAGCTTGATTTCTGAACGCGGTTAGCTGTCTGAATTTTAGGATTAAAGACAATTCTTTGAAAGAACTTGATAATGCCAAAACCAATTAGTGGGATTAACAAGATATAAAAATAACTAACTAAGAATAGTAAACCACTAAAAATGGTTGTAATAATCTCAAAGAAAAATTTAAAGATTGCACCGACTTGCAAAAACTCAAAGACTTTAATAATCAGCGGGATAAAAAAGATCACTAGCAAATGCCAGCTAATCAACGCAATTAATCCATATCTTTGGCGTTGAGCAAATTTATGAATTAATAAAGCGAAGAGAATTAACGGGATCAGAAATAGTGATTGAAAAGCCAGTTGGATACTTGGATACCATAATGAAGCTTGATCATAGTTTTGTTTAACTTCATTAAATTGCTCACCGTTGTCAAGAAAAGCTAGGAAATTAGTAATTTCTGGTTGTGCTAGCAGTCCCTTTTTAAGATTAGAACTTTCTTGTTTAAGCGTAGAAATTTGTTGATTATTTTGCTCTAATTGCTGTTTAGCTTTTTCAGCCCCGACTTTATTAATTGAGCGTTGGGGGGCTTGACCCGCAATTTTCTCCAAAAGTGTTGAGTTGTATTGCTCTCGAATATTACGATTAGCTTGTTCTTGTGTAGTGATTTTCGCTTGTTTCTGATCTATAGTTTTAAGGATTTGTAGGTTTTCTGAATTTTTAAACCTATCTTTTGTTTTTGCATAATTTAGACAAATATTAGAAATGTTTCCTAAATGTCCTTCCGCATCTTGTTGGTATTGTTTAAAATCGGGTGGATTACTGGCGTCATATGGCAAAGCAAGCTTGACAATCTTATAGTCTTTATCTTTAGTAGTTTGTGTCCGATAATTTTGCCATTCGGAATAACAGGGATAAGCCTGAGTTGGACTAATATGCCATCGACTAACATCATCTAGTCCTGCAAAAACATTGATCAATATGAAAATATCAATCAAAATTATGACAATCAAACTTACTTTATTAAGAGGTTCATTGTTGATTGTCCTTGATCTACTCAAAGATTGATTCAAATTACGGCGTATTCTGGCAAACATATTAAAATATCTTTAGCTTTCTGTATGCTCATAATAAATAATTTAGCGGCATCATTTTACTAGCTTTACTTTTCTTTAGCGGTCGTTGGCAAAATGGGATTTGTTCCGGTCGCGACTCGATGGGGGAAGAGAGCGCTCAAATGCCTGGATGGAATGAAATTGATTTTTGTCACCTTTATTTTTAAGTAGCTGCTCGACTTGACTACCTTAAGAAGGCCATCACTTTTCCCAGACCGGACGGGCGATCGTCCCGCGAAGCTCCCAGTAATCCTGTCTTCAGGACAGTCCTGTCTGTTCTGGACAGTTGGCATGGGTCTGAAACGTGATCGCTTCCAAGAACAAGCTCCCACGAAAATGACCTACAAGCGTTTGATCGTGACATCCTACCGAGCTATCCTCTACCGCGTCTCTAACCTCATTAAGAGTATCAGTAGGCTAGCCTCTACTGATGACAGACTATTGGCTACCAATGTCTGACCGGTACGGGCGATCGCTTTCCCTCCGACCGCTGGTTACTGGCTACCAACGACTCATCATAAAATCAACAAAATACGCTGTAATCTGTAACAAGTATCAATGAATAGGTTGAAAAGTAAACTTAGAACAGCTAGCAATTGGACAAAAGTTCATTGGATTTGGCTTCTGTCAGGCTTGGTTACTCTCTTATTAGCTTTTGCTATATTTCTCTATACTTCTACTAAGTGGCAGTGGGCTGATTGGACTGGCTTTGGAGAAGATTCCACCATATCACAAGAAGAAACCTTACAAGACGGTAAGCTTACAGTCACTAAACGTATTACCCAAGTCCAATCTGGAAAAACTCTTTGGGATTGGTTAGGGTTAGCTGGTGTCATTGCTATCCCCGTTGTTTTGTTTCAGTTTCAACAACAGCAACAAAAGAAGAGTGAGGAAAATTCTGAAGCTGAAAAAAGACAGGCAGCGGAACGAGCTAAGGTTGAGAAAGAAATAGCCGCAACTAATTTACGAGAAGAAGCTTTACAAAATTATATTGACAAAATAGCGGAATTATTAATCGACAAAGATTTAAAATTACTATTGAAGCATTTATCAGACGGAAGCATTACCAAAGATGAGCCAGAACTTGATGCAGCTCTAGATGTTGCACGAGCAAGAACACTCTCCATACTCAGACGGTTAGATGGTGATGGAGAACGAAAAAGCAGTGTTGTTCGTTTTTTGATTGATGCTGAGTTGATACAAGGTTTAGAGCTATTAAAGGAGGCTAACCTAAGTAAGGCTAATCTCTCAGGAGTCAACTTTTCACGAGCCGACCTTTCACGAGCCAATCTCTTCAAAGCCAATCTCTTCAAAGCCAATTTCTCAGAAGCCAAGCTCTTCAAAGCCAATTTCTCAGAAGCTAATCTCTCAGAAGCCAACTTCGGAAGCGCTGGTCTCACAGAAGCTAATCTCAAAGGTGTAAAAAACTTAACTCCAGAGCAAATTAAAGAAGCACGAAATTGGGAAAAAGCCAACTATGACCCTGACTTCCGTGAACAATTAGGATTACCACCAAAATTCAGTTCACAATGATTCATTACCAGTCACTCTCTGGCAATTAAAGTAAGACGTGTTTTGGCGTCTGTGTTGAGGTTTATTGTTCCTACTTTGGCGGGCATAGGCTAATACGTTACGCTTCTTTATCCAGTGTGGTGACTCTCCTGAAAAGGAATTTTGCGATCGCAGACTCTTCATACAACTAAAACCCTCTCAGGCACTTCTAGATGGGTGGTGATGGATCTAGAGGGACTACCAAGTAACGTATTGCTTGATGCTTCCCTTGCCGCGATTCTGCTGAAACCCAAACCCCTTCTCTAGGTTGTAGTCTGTGACCTGTAGTCTGCCTTCATCAGAATCGAGGTACTCTCTCACTGCCTTAGAATGGCATCCGCTCAAGTCCTCCAGTGTAGACACATTGATAGCCCACTGAGCTTTCTTCTCGGCTTGCTGTTCGTTGTAAATCTTGATTGTCCGAACTGATCGGCGAATCTTCTCCAACGCGCTACCAGGTGCCTGACACCCTCGCAACTCCTCATTACTCATCTCCTCAAAGCGAGTAGCAGCTACAGACTTAACTTCCTCTACCGCTTTAACTTCCTCCACTTGCTCAACTCCCTCTAGTTGTCTTTTTACTTCTCTGATCACCTCAAGTGGCTTTTCTACCATCCGCTCAACTTCCTTCACCACTTCCTTGATAACCTCCACTGGCTTTTCAACTTCCTTCACCACTTCAACAACTTTGACTACTTCCTTGACCAACTTCCCTTCTTCGTATGCCTTGCCTATCCGAGCCAAGCGAATCAACTCTTCAATCCTTGAAAGTTGATCAGGGTAAAGTAAAAACTCTTGGTCGTTAATGACTTCCTTGGCTGCTGCCGTCATCCTCAGTTGCGGTTTGGTTTCGACCTGCATTGGCTTACTCATCTCCTCATTAATCCGTTCAACCCATGCACCACGCGGTAACTGTTTACCGTTGATATCCACCACTTGATAATCTTCGTAGTTACTCGCTGTTGCATCCCCTGTATGTCCCAAGCGCTCTTTAATGAATAGACTTTCTGAGTGGTTACCAGGGCAGAACAGATAGATGGCGATCGCTGCATAAGCGGCTCTGAGGTTCTTGTTAGAGAGTTCTTTCTCCCCACGAGGGGGATTAATCAGACTTGCAAAGAACTCCTTCACCTTGCTGTTAACTGTTGAGTTTTTTCCGCTGTCGATCTCGAAGAGTTCCCACTGCTTCATCTCCTTGATTTCAGGCATTCTGCGTAGCTTGAGAAGACCATCAACAACCTTAGCTGACTCGACGAGGGTGAATGTAGGATATTCATCTCTCTCTCCCTTAGCCTTGAGTTGTCCTTCAAAGTTCACCTCAAATTGACTCTTTTGAGTGAAAACCGCTGTTGACAAAATCTCACTGGGACGGCGACCTGTGGCAGCAATCAATCCTACTGTCAGCTCCCGATAGTCGTGAGACTCCAGTAAGCTTTCAATGGTTTCTTGATAAATATCAAGGCAATTAATTGGCTCTAAATTGCGTCGCTGTTCGTCCTTCCTTTCCTTAGTCGGCTGCATCCGTAACTCATGGTCTTCCTTTGAGTAATTCATGTAAAGCAATGCATAATGCTGGCTGACAATACCGTCCTTGGTTTTTTGGGGGTAACTGTTTAATTCACTAAGATTGATTGTTTGCTGCCAACTCTTGATAGCATTCCTGATTTGACTCATGTGTGTAGCGGCGGCATTAAGCCAGCTTACCTGTGAGACTTCTTTCTTTTGCTGCCTTGCTCTTTCATGACTCAATCGCTTCACTTCGGTTTCAAATGCCGCCTTTTGCTCTACACAATAGCCTTCTATTTTCTCTTTTGATTTCAGTGGTTGTAGTCCTTTCAGGAAGTTCTCAGTCCAAGTCTTGACCCAAGCCGTTCTTACAGTTTCGTCTACAAGTCTCGATAGTTTGGTCGCCATCCCCTTAACTTCCTTCACTCAACTTCCTATAGTCTATCTAAAACTTCCTATACTTACAAGGAACTTGTGACACTTATCATCTGGCACAAGTAGAGGAAGTTGCGGATAGAATTACGGGGTAAAACTGACACATTTTCCTTATGGGAATCCCCGATTGAGTAGCGGCAATCGGGGGTTGGGAGTGTGAAGAAATATTACATTTGAAGTACCGAAAACGAGGGTTCCGGGTATCAAGTTTAGGAGAGTTGTGAATGTTTGCTAGAGAGCGACTTCCAATGGTCTAATCCGCCAACAATCCAAGACCCTTGGGTGGGATCGCACCGAAGACGAAAGGTTTGATTCACCTGAAAATAGCCTAGCAGCGGTCGCTTGATGATGAGTTTGTAATCCGGTTGAATTTGTCCTCTTTCCATTGTCCAAAACGATTGGAGTTGGCCTTTAAGGCTTAAAAGCTGACTGCGTTTGTAGATGGTTGTTCGAGGTAGAAAGTTGGCCAACTTGGTAATAATTTCAACACGATCTGGATACAAATCGATTCGTCGGACGCGAGCGCCATATTGCAGGAAAAACAACCCTAAACTCAATAGACAAAGGTATATAGCAAAAGCCAACAAAAAATCGGCGGCAGAAACTGTTGAACTGAAAATCAGTAAAAGATCGAAGCTAATCAGAGCAATGCCTGAGAAAGGAGATATAAGTAGCAATTTTGGGTGTTATCCTGAATCATTCTGCCTATCCGCCCATTTGGGGATCTTAGATGGAATACTTTGTTGGAGTCATTATCGCTATTTTAGTTGGCTTGTTTGCCAGCGCAGTTGGCCTTGACAAGGAGCGCAGCTTCTATCCAGTCGTTCTCATCGTCATCGCCACCTACTACCTCCTCTTTGCATTGATGGCAAAGTCTACAGAGGCTCTTGCTGCCGAGGTCTTTCCAGTCATCATCTTTGCGGCGGCGGCGGTGATTGGGTTCCGGCGAACTCCGTGGATCGTTGTTGTCGGTCTGGGACTTCACGGTATCTTCGACTTTATTCACCACGCCGTAATCACCAATCCAGGAGTTCCAGTATGGTGGCCTGGCTTCTGCCTTGCCTACGACGTAACCGCCGCTGTCTACTTAGCCGCGCTACTTCTGGTTCGACGGACATCGAATGCGACCTAACCCCTTGCTTAAGCAGAGCACCCAATGAGCAAGCAAAATCAAATGGGACGGGTGAATGCACTCAAACGTCGAGGTCGGGGTTGTTTTCTCTGGCTACGTCTGGTTGTTGTTTTATTCCTTGGATTAATTCTGTTAGGGGCTATTTACGAGTCGGTAGCAGAAGCCACTGATGCGCGGGACTATCCACCGCCGGGTCAAATGGTAGACGTGGGTGATTATCACTTGCACATAAACTGCACTGGCACTGGTAGTCCGACCGTGGTGATCGATGCAGGATGGGGTGATTGGTCTGCGAAGTGGAGTTGGGTGCAACCGGAAGTGGCAAAGACCACGCAGATCTGCACCTATGATCGAGCGGGCATGGGCTATAGCGAGGCTGGCTCTCTACCGCGAAATGCCAAACAATTCGCTAGAGAATTGCATACCTTGCTGCATCAAGCCAATATTCCGGTTCCTTATGTGTTGATCGGGCACTCACTGGGTGGTTTATCCGTGCGCGTGTTTGCTGACGACTATGCGCCAGAAGTCGCTGGGGTCGTGCTGATCGAGTCGATGAGTCCTGCACAATTTTCACAATCTCCTACGGATAAAAAGCCTCAGCAGTCCCCACAACCCAGTGTTTTTTCGATTCCCTTCGCGTTGGCGCGTATCGGATTCGTTCGTTTGTTGGCTGAGCCGCTCGGTTTAAAGCCAGCTTTGCCGCCGGGGGCACAAAAAGCCTTTACAGCTTTCTCTGTGACACCACGGTCTGTCCAAGCGTGGGCAGACGAAGGCTCGGGTATGCTAGACAGTGGGACTCAGGCACGAGCAGTGAGGAGCTTCGGTGATTTGCCCCTGATCGTGCTGTCGCGTGGGCTAGATCTGAATCCGGACTGGCAGGCGATGCAGTCTGAGTTGTTGCAATTGTCATCCAATAGTCAACAATTGATTGCCGAGAAGAGCGGCCACAACCTCGAAATTGACCAACCAGAGGCTGCGATCGCTGCGATCGTGAAGATGGTAACGCAGCTTCGTTAGCGAGAGGAATGGGTAGCAATATCAAAAAGGTTGATTGAAGAAGAACTAAAAACTCTGATCCTTCTCGGCGTGGTAGTGCAAATAACTTTTTCCGATTTTTCCTTGTCGGAAAATCTGACGAATTCTCTCTAACCCTTACCTACTCTGTCTTTGAGACTGTTACGAAATTTGGCTTTTCTTTGAGAAAGATGTGACTAATGCATAGCAGTAACAACTCATTGGTCGCTCTTAGACATTAACTGCCATATACTCGCCATGTCATGCACTCGTTGCTGACTTAGAACTCGAGTGAGGTTTTCAGGAGGGATGGACACTGAGCATTAGATACACTGCCATCTGGCATCGTCGTTTCACACAGAACAATTTGGTTGAGTTCAATCCCCTCAAGAACAGCATCCTTCAAATTGGCACGGCTAAAATTAGTACCCAACAGTGCTGGATTACAGATCTTGTCTGTTTTTAGAGGAGCGCCTCCATGAGCAATCCATCTATCACCGACAGGAACCTTAATCCTTAAGTTGGCATGACTGAGATTTGCCCCCGACAAATTAGCCTCCCTCAAATCGGTACAGTGAATTGACAGGGTATTGAGCAACGTAACTAAAACAACACTGAGGTCGGCACGGCTCAAGTTAGCGCCTTCTAAATCGGCTTTGAACAATACAGCCCCATTGAGTTTTGCCTCACTCAAATCGGCATTTTTCAGATTGGCTGACGCTAGTATTGTCGGTTGAGAAACGCCTTGAAGGTTAGCTTTCTTGAGGTTGGCGTTTTCCAGATTGGCTCCTTGTAGATTGGCTCCTTCAAGATTAGCTCCTTCCAGATTAGCCCCCATCAGAGCAGCACCAGCTAAATTAACTTTCTTGAGGTTGCAGTTTTGGCAAGAGTTCGTTTGCTGCAAGCGTTCTAAATCTCTACTGTCAAAGCTGCTGGCTTTTTTTGTCCAAGTCAGGGTGAACGTAAGCGTCAACACCAAGAGATATTGCCATGTCCAGCGGTTAATACCTAAATTAGAGGGTAGAGAGCGGATTGGTCTTTTGAGAAGCATAAATTCTGCTAAATCTGGGTTAGGTCGAGTTACAACACACGATTAGTAGTAGATGCTCTCTTCAACCCGATTCGGGACTTTGTTTATTACTCAGTCAAAAACCCTAAATTTCTGCGTTGAGTTACAAAAATTAATGTATCAGAATAGGTAAGCCGATGTGATGATTTTCTAGGGGAAATGACCAGATAGGAACTTGATCGCTCTTTTTAGTTATAGGGGAAATGGGAGAGAGCGGTTCTGACTTGCTGGCAAAGTATTTTGTGAATCAGTGCTGAGGCAAAAAGAAGTTAGATCATGCTGCCATCTATATTTACAGCAGATTGCAAGTCAATAGAGTACACCCAATTCCGTGTATTAACGAATACTGATTTTCTAAGTGCTGTTACTGTACTTCATAAACCTGCAATCTGCTTGATTTATTTTTTCCTCAGCTAAATCAATCATGTAGTTAAAAGTCTCTTTTTTAGGAGCAATGAGTTTAAACCCATTTAGGCGCAAGAAGACATAAACAGAGGTAAGAGCAATCCTTTTGTTAGCTGAAACAAAACAATGGTTTTTGGCGAAACCGTAAGCATAATTTGAAACATCTGCACTTCTATACTAGACCCTGGTATGTCTGCCAGTAAATTTCTCAACTTCCTCTAGTCTATTGACAACCTCCTATAGTTAGCCAGGGACTTGTGACACTTGTTAACTGGCACAACTATAGGAAGATACAGAAAACCCACGATTGCTCGTGGGAGTTGAATAAAAGATTCATCTACACTAGTCTCGCTTGGGTGGACAGAGTAAGTTTCTAAGTTCCAGTGGAATGTCGTCAGAATGCTCCAACATGAAATCCATTATCGCCAGGTGACGCAAATCGTCTTTGGCAGGACGGCGATACTTGCCTCCTCTGGAAAACCATAAGCTGACAGTCGTAGTGGAGCGATCGCAAATGAAGGCAATTTGCTCGTATGTCAATGACCATTTGGTCAGAAATTTCTGCGGACTCATTCCTAGAGAGCAGTAACCATATAAGTCGATCAGTTCTAACTCTCGTTCGCTTAGAGGACGATTATTTACCATTATTCACCTCCACTAGGTCATTTTCCCAAGCAACATCTGCAACACACCAATCTGAACTGGGTGAATTAGAGTCGAGCAAAACAACATATTTCCAACTCCATCGGCAAAGATGCGGGGCATAAGCCAAAAAATGACCAAGAACCATTCCCCAATCTGAGTTTTTGAGCGCGGATTGCCAGCGAACTTTTTTTCCTTCTGCATAATCAGGTGTTTTGACATCGGGGAAATTGATTGGCAACCCAGATTCGGGTAATTTAATTTCTTGGTTCATGGAATTTGGTAGCAGCTCGCAATTCCCATGACGAATAGCATTTAAAAATCCACCTAGGAGTTTTCCGTTAACGTTATCGCTCCAATGTTGGATCAGGAGTACCGCTAAAATTTCCATTTCTTCCGGCTCTAAATTCATCTGTCCTGAATCCCAATTCTCATCCGAATAATTGCTGATTTTTTCCAGCAGTTTCTCAATCCCAAAATCCGATAACGCTTGTTGATAAGATTTTGGCTCAATCAAATTTCTGTCGGTTGACTGTACTGCATTTAACATGGTTTCTCCTTTTTGGGAAAATGACACCTGACTGATGTCTGCTGTTAACAGCGCTCAAATCGCTGTTAACATCGCCGTAATCGGCGTTAACACCAGTCTGTTTTTGAACAGGCTGATAGCAGAATGAGCGAAGCTATTAACGCGAGTTTTAGCCTCCTGATTTCTCGGAGTATTGAACATCTGATTTAGCCAGTCTTTTCTTGCAAGATAGACAGTAGAGGCGTCCGTCTTTTTGGGTTCGTAATTCTGCCGTAGGATGTTTCTTACAAGTAGCTTTGCCCCTCTTGCCGCTTGTGTCGGCTGTGCCATCCACCCCCACGTAGTCTGACGTGCCGACAAACGCTGGCAATCCTTGATTTACAACGGTTTTAGGCTTGGCATTGGGTTCTAAAATACTGTTAGTAATGGCAGAATTGCCAGGGAGTTTGGCAGATTTTTGACCTTCTATCAATTCGTTGAAACTGTTAGGAATACCGAAACTTTTACCGAACAGCATTTCATCACAGTCAACCTTGATTGAGTCAGGACGCGGTAACTCTACCCATAGCGGCATTTTACCTGGGATGACTACTAAGCCAAACAGGTATTTTTCACCATCGTCTAACCCGTCATTCTCTCTTTCATAATGTTCAGACAGAGTCATGTATTCTTTGGTTAGTTTGTCCTTTCTCGGTTTCAGTTGTGGGTTAGCTTCAATGGCATCTAGAGCAGAGGCTCCCATGTAAATGCAGTTCATTTGCTGCATGTCACTCCACTCAAACCCTGCTCTGCCTACCTTGGGATTCTGACCAATGAGAATCAGCTTCATTCCTAGGTGTCGGATTCTAGAAACTAAATCAATGAAAGATTCTTTCTTCTCTTTCTTCTCTAAATGGGTGTCAATCTCATCCATTGGACTTTGGACAAAAGAAAGTTAGTTCGCGAGTAATCTTCGTGAACTAATCCTCATTAGATAAAGACAATTAACCTGTTTTAAGCAGTTTTCTGTGGAGAAGACTGACTCTTTTTACCCTTTTTGAGAACAGATTGTC
>DATNQL010000089.1:0-7939 GCA_036704025.1 Stenomitos sp. | reverse complement strand
CTCTCAGAGTCTTTCTTTTACCAAGCGGATACGGAAGCTGCAACCTCCTCTATTCCCCACACCGCATCAATCCTGCAACGTGTCCTGGAAAGTCAAAAAACAGAGATTGTTCACGACAACACGGCGGAAAATCCTTCGGTGTATCTCGTGGTTCCCCTGATTTTTCAACAACAAATCATGGCGGTTTTGTCTCTCTACCAGCAAGGGAGTGAACACCCTTGGAAGCCTGAAGACATTCAACTGATTGAGTCGGTCGGTGAGCAGGCCGCTTTAGCGATTTCTCAAGCTAAACTTTACCAAAGTACGCTGTTGATGGCTCAGCAAATGCGGGATGAGCTACAAGTAGCGCGTCAAATTCAAAACAATCTGCTGCGTCAAAGTTGGCCGGAGGTTCAAGGTGCTCAGGTGCAGGCTCACTGCTATCCAGCACGAGAGGTGGGCGGCGATTTTTTTGAAGTTTACGTTCATCCTCAAGGGGATGTGTGGCTAGCTGTGGGCGATGTTTCTGGCAAGGGCGTCCCAGCCGCCCTATTCATGGCGAGTGCGATTTCCATCTTGCGGCGGGAACTGGCTCAAGAGTCCTCTCCAGAACCGGAAATCGTGATGCGAAATCTCAATAGCATTATGTCCGACGATTTGTTCAGTACCAACTGCTTTATCACGATGGTACTGGCTCGTTACACACCTACATCACGACAGTTCGTTTACGCCAATTCCGGTCACATTTATCCCATTGTTTGGTCTCATCGCTTGGTCATCGAGCAGCAAAGCTCACCCGATAAAAACGTGACCGTGGAACCGAATTACCTGAAGGTTCGTGGCGTTCCTCTAGGAATTTTACCGATTTGGAAGGCCAACGCCGGAACTTTAACATTAAATCCCGGTGACATCGTACTGTTAACGAGTGATGGCATTACAGAGGCAACGGTTATAGACGTGCTGGCCAGAAGTAGCTTTACTAAAAATGGGGAATCACGAACCAGTTCCATGCTTGGCTCATCGGGACTTTGGCAACTCCTGCTGGAGGAGCCAGAGCCTTTTGACCTAACCAATTTATTAGCTCATATCCGAGAACGCACGAACAATGTTCAGGAAGATGACCAAACTATCCTTTCTCTGGAGGTTCTGTAATTCATGAAAACGGAGTTGCACATACCAAGTGACTTGAAGTTTTTGAGCATTGTGGAAAGCTGGCTGCTCGGCACTTTGGAATTGGAGCTTGGTGACTCTGTAGATTGGCCACGTCAATCTAGTCGTTTGCGATTGGCGTTAGTAGAAGCTTACTCCAACGTCGTGCGCCACGCTCATAGAGACCAACCCAATTTACCAGTTTTGATTCGCTTGGAAGTTAAAGAGCGGGATATTGTCTTGGAGATTTGGGATCATGGTCAAGGGTTTGACTTATCCACTTATCTACCTCCCAATCCAGAGGATCGGCAGGAAAGTGGGTATGGTTGGTTGATTATGAACCGATTGATGGATCGAGTGGAATATCGCTTACAGGTGAATGGTCGTAATTGTTTGACTTTGGAGGCTAATTTACCCAAAGCGGAGGAATCAAAGCATTAGCTATCATCGCCATTGTGATCACGTTTTGATGAAGAAAGAGAAGGAAAAGGTTGATCCGTTTCATCGTAGCTATAGCCTTGTTTTTCATGAACCCTCAGGGAGCTACGTAACATTAAAGAACCAGTAAACAAAGCTATATTCATTAAATTCAGCCATGATGGATTGGTATATGCTTAAACAGTAAGTCCCTAATACCCGATCCGGGTCTGCTAGCCCTTTTTTTGATCAGAGTAGGACAAGGAAGACAAGGGAGCGCAGGAGGACAAGGGGGAGAGATTCAAGACTATTGGCTCAAAGGGTTTTCAAAGACGGATTTGGTATAAGACTCTTCTTTCATACCAATTGGCTTTTCCCCTGTCACATTTGGAACCCCCCCAACTCTCCTCACTAAAGCTCCGGTTGGTCAGGGGGGAGCCATTAAAGAATAGGTGTCAAACTAAAACCCAATGGGGATTAGTCTTGGAAAATCACGCTCAAAGCAAAAACCAGAGAGCTTTTCCACATAACGATTGGAGCAATGAGTCACTCAAGAGAAACTCAAAAATGTAGACCCAGTGAGAAAGCTCTCACCCGATCAGCGTTACAGCCTTTGCGATCGCCTAGAGTGACACAAAAGCGCTAGGTAGAGGATTGAGATACCAATACAGCGTGAGTGACGAAAGAAGGATTTATATTTGCAAGTGTGCTAGCCTTCAGCGCAGGCTGCTGACATATCGCGGGAAGTTGCAGGCACGACGGCGGTATCTCCTTAGTCAACTCGTGATAATCAAAATAGTCAGCCAGTGCCAGACTCGTCCCTACGCCAATTGCAGAGGCGGACTCCATGAAGGTCACGGGTCTGCTATGAGTACCATTTGAACCTGGAAGCACACTGTACCAAGTCCACAGAAAACGGCCTTGTGGATACTCATCGCTAGGAGGAAAAATGACAGAGGTAATCGTGACCGTTTGACCAGGGCAAAGCGCAGGGTTGTTGGTAACGCAGGCATGAATTATGCCCTTGCCCAGGTAAGCCCAGTCTGGTGGCTGCTGGCCTATCGGTATGCCGTCTACCTCGATTTTCTCGCACTCTGGAGGGGTATTTTCATAAATCGTATAGGAAAAACCTAATCCGCTATTCGGAGGCGGGGGTCCAGAAAAATCTTTCGGTGCTTTGCCAAACAGCAATGCTTCTACCGTTTGCATCTTAGGGTCGGTGTCAGGGTTGTAGGTGTAATACATGAGCGTACTCTGACCCCGATCTGTTAGCTCTTGATAGTTGACAGCCTGCTTCCACTGATAAAACACTCTGGTTGGTAATGGAGCAAAGTTCGCATTGACTGGGGTCATGAACGCCGTCATGCCAAAGTTATCATTCCAAATCACCTTGTGATAGTTGTGGGGATTTCCAGGCCGAAATCCCGGAATTTCAGATGGCGACCATTGATCAACAACTGGATTAGGGGTTGTGCGAAATTCCGAGAAATAAGTGAATGAAAAGTTCTGAAAGAAAGCCAGTTGTTTTGGGTCTCCCTTTTCGGGATTGGGTGGTGGATTGCCAAACATCAGTCGGAAAGGTAAACCAGCATTTGCACCCTCGCTCTCAAACCAAAACCAAGTTGCTGCCGGTGCTTCTGATTGTTGTACTGGTTGCTTCCACCAGTCAAGCATTTGTGCTGCCATCCAATTGATGTAGGATTTACCAACGCAAGTTGCTTGGTCGCTTAACCAGGTTCTGGACGGAAGTGTCCAACCCATATCTACGCTTGTCCAAGTGTTGCCTCGATCTGTCGAGAGTTGCGTTTTGTCTGACCCGATCTTGTACCACCATTCTCCGTAGGAACAACCGACGATTTGAACCGACATGACCTGATTGTCGATGTATCCGATCGTGGCAGTGCAGAGTTGAAAAAATGGTGTATTGGGTTTTGGATCTTCTTGAGGGGGAGGACTAAAGGGATGAAGAAGAGCTGTGCATTGCCACCGTTCTGGGAGTTCGGGTCGTTCTCCTGAAGAACACGGTGAGAGTTCTGGAAGCTGCAATGTCGGATCTAGATCACAAAATGGCATGGATAAAGCACCTCAGCTATTTGTGGTGATTCTGACGAATTTTACAGCATTGGACTTTGGATCAATCGGATTTTTACTTCATTAAACAATTCACTTGTTTTGCTTTTCTTGAGTCCTTAACTTGATATTTTTGAGTCCTTAACTTGATAGCTTAAATTACTATCTTTCAAGATTCATAACTGTAGGACTTAGTCATCGCTGAGCAAACAATAGCCGATCACGATCAACATCTTTCTCTTATGCCCTAACGGCCCTGGCGATCGCGATATATTACCGATGGGGGAAATTAAACCGGATTCTGTCTTAGCCGTCAGAATAAAGAATGAAAAATATCTATAGCGAACGGATTTGATGCGTGAACTCTCCTCTAACCCCTCTTGCATCGGAGGAGAGACGAGCAAGGATTTTACACGGATCATTTATCCTGGCTATATAAGTTATTTGATTATTTAACCCTATCCTTAGTCATGCTCCTCAATCTTCCCCACTATCAAGAAATCAATAAACTATATGCTGGAACTCGCACTCTCGTTTATCGAGCTATTCGAGTGACGGATGGCCAGACTGTCGTCATCAAAGCTCTGCAAAATCTGTACCCCAACTTCAATGAATTAGTCCAGTTCCTCAACCAATACGTCATCACTCGTCATCTGAAACACCCTGGAATTGTTACACCTCTTGCCCTAGAACGCTATGGCAATGGTTATGCTCTGGTAATGCCTGATGACGGCGCGATCGCTCTTTCAGACTATTGGCAACAGTCATCCCGTTCCCTCTCGGAATTCCTAACCATTGCCATTCAATTGGCAGAAGCTCTACATTATCTGATCCAGCAGCGCATCATCCACAAAGACATCAAACCGGGCAACATCCTGATCCACCCCGAAACTCGCCAAGTTAAGCTTATTGACTTCAGTATCTCCAGTTTGCTGCCCAAAGAACAACAACAGCTAACCAATCCCAACGGATTGGAAGGAACCCTCGCCTACATCTCTCCAGAGCAAACAGGACGGATGAACCGAGGGATTGACTATCGCACCGACTTCTATTCCCTCGGTGTCACCTTCTTTGAACTCCTCACCGGCAAGCTACCCTTTGAAAGCAGCGATCCGATGGAGTTAGTGCATTGTCATATTGCCCAAGCTCTCCCCACACCGCACACCCCACACCCAACCCCTATTATTGATATTGTTCTCAAATTGATGGCGAAGAATGCCGAGGAACGATATCAGAGTGCCTTGGGTTTAAAACATGATTTAGAGCGATGTCAGCAAGAGTTAGAAGTTACGGGCAAAATTACGCCGTTTGAGCTTGGAGAACGAGATATCTGCGATCGCTTCCTCATTTCCGAAAAACTCTATGGACGAGAAGCACAAGTGCAAACCTTGCTCGATGCCTTTGAGCGAGTGAGTGAGGGTAGCTCAGAAATAATGCTGGTGGCAGGGTTTTCAGGAATTGGCAAAACTGCGGTTATTAACGAGGTTTACAAGCCCATCCTCAAGCAACGGGGTTACTTCATCAAAGGTAAGTTTGACCAATTCAATCGCAATATTCCCTTCTCTGCCTTTGTTCAAGCCTTTCGTGACTTGATGAGGCAATTAATGAGTGACTCCGATGAAAAGTTAGCCCATTGGCAAGAGAAAATTTTGGCCGCCGTCGGTGAAAACGGCCAAGTGATCATCGACGTGATTCCAGAACTTGAAGAAATCATTGGCAAACAGTCTCCTGTTCCCGAACTTTCAGGCAGTGCAGCACAAAATCGCTTTCATTTGATCTTCGGTAAGTTCGTGCGGGTGTTCACCACGAAAGAACATCCGTTGGTGATCTTTTTGGATGATTTACAGTGGGCAGATTCAGCCTCATTAAACCTGCTGAAGCTGTTGATGGATGAGTCGGAGGCTGGTTACTTACTCGTGTTAGGAGCCTATCGTGATAACGAGGTTTTTGGTGCCCACCCGTTGATGCTGACGTTGGAGGAATTGAAGAAAGCGGAGAAACCGCTCCATACCATTACCCTAACTCCCCTAACCTTCCCTGATACGAATCAATTAGTGGCGGATACGTTGCATTGTTCGACTGAGCGATCGCACCCTCTAACGTCTTTGCTCTTCCGCAAAACTCAAGGCAATCCCTTCTTTACGAACCAGTTTCTTAAAGCCTTACACGAAGATGAACATATTAAATTTAATAGTCAGGAAGGCTATTGGCAATGTGATATTGCTCAAGTCAATAGGCTCTCTCTGACGGATGATGTCGTAGAGTTCATGGCGCAGCAGTTGCGGAAATTGCCCCGTGAAACGCAAGAAGTACTCAAATTAGCGGCTTGTATTGGCAACGAATTTGATTTAGAAACTTTGGCCATTGTCTCACAACAATCCCCAACAATCACGGCAAAGGCGCTTTGGTCTGCATTACAAGAGGGCTTGATTCTCACAACGGGTCAAAGCTACAAATTTTTCCAAGCTGAGGAGACAGATCCGTCTAACTCAGAAGGTTCTGCCAATTTGCTCTATCGTTTTTTGCATGATCGTGTCCAACAAGCCGCCTATTGTTTAATTCCCGACCATCAGAAACAGCAAACCCATCTGAAAATTGGGCGATTACTTCATGCTCAAGCCGACCAAGGAAAGCATTTGTTTGAGATTCTCAACCATATGAATGAGAGTGCTGCTCTCATTGTTGAGGAGGAGGAACGGCGCTTATTGAGGAAGCTCAACCTGGTCGGTTGTCAACGGGCTAAACTGGCAACAGCTTATGGAGCAGCGGTTGAATATGCTAACGCGGCGATGGGCTTGCTACCAGCCGATGCCTGGGCAAGCGAGTATGATTACGTTTTGGCTCTCTATGAAGCGGCGGCAGAAGCGGCTTACCTGAATACGGACTTTGCTACAGCCGAAGAGCGGATTGAAACTATTTTAAATAATACTCAGGAATTCATTGAAGGCATTAAAGCTTATGAATTGCTCGTACAAATTTACATCGCTAAAGACCAACAAGTTCAAGCCATCGAAACGGGATTAGAAGCTCTGAAAAAACTGGGTGTCTGCTTAGTGGATCGCTCGGATTGGCAAGAACAACTGCCCTCATTACCTTCTGAACAAACTCTGGCAACTGGGCCAGAAATGACGAATCCGGCCTACTTAGCCGCCCTGCGAATTCTCATTACCATTACACCCCCTACTCATCATGTTAAGCCGGAACTTTTCCCGGCTGTGGTGCTAACGATGGTAGATTTATGCGATCGCGGTGGCTTTTCTAGTCTGGCGGCTTACACCTATGGTATTTATGGGCTTCTCCTCTGTGCCTTAGTGGAAGATCCAGACACGGCTCACCGCTCAGGTAAACTTTCATTGCAATTACTGGAACAGTTTCACGCTAATGACTTGCGGACTAAAGTCAATATGCTATTTGCTGTATTTATCTGTGCGGGTAAAGAAGCTGGACAAGAAACCCTACCCTTGCTCAAACAAGGGATTGAAGTTGGCTTTGAAGTCGGAGATATTGAGTATGTGAGCTATTGTATTATGGCTTACTTCTCTCATCTGTTTCTTCTGGGAAAACCTTTAGAGGAAATTGAAGAATCACGGCAAATTTATCTATCTGCATTAGAGCAATTCAAGCAAAAACATTGTATCGAATATAGCAATTTGTGGCTACAGGTGGCTGAAGAGTTTACCGGAACCGCCAGATCTGAATCCGCAGAGTCGTCAATTTTAGAACACTTTGAAACGACCCATAATCATCAGTGTCTGTTTGCCTTCCATCTCTCAAAACTCATTAGTTCTTATACCTTTGCAGAACATGAACGGGCGCTAGACCATGCAATTAAAGCACTGGCAAGTCAAGAGGCCGCCTTTGGGGTATTGCTAACGGCTGCTCACAGTTTTTATCATGCACTCGCTCTATTAGCAACCTTCAATTCTGAGCTGACATCTGTACAGCAGCAAGCCTTACTCAAACAGATCGCCACAAATCAAGGCAAATTAGAGCAATTATCTGTCCATGCACCCAGTAATTACCAGCATAAATTGGATCTGGTCACGGCCGAGAAGTATCGTGTTTTAGGGCAAAAAACGGTAGCGATAGAATACTATGATCGGGCCATCGCCGGAGCCAAAGAAAACAAATACATCCAAGAAGAAGCCCTTGCCAACGAACTCGCCGCGAAATTTTACCTGGACTGGGGTAAAGAAAAAATCGCCGCCGTTTATATGCAAGAAGCGTACTACTGCTACGCCCGATGGGGAGCCAAAGCCAAAACCGACCATCTTTCACAAAACTATCCCCAACTGCTCACCCCCATCCTGCAACAGCCCCCATC
>DATNQL010000088.1:0-5636 GCA_036704025.1 Stenomitos sp. | reverse complement strand
GGATGCAATTGATTGTCTATTTCTAGTTCAGCGTAAGCCTCGCTGTACAGTCATTTTTTCTGTCAATCTGCCGTGATTTATTTTCAAGTCAGGTGGCTGCTTGTCACCAATCTCTGAAGCTTTAGCTTGAACCTTCAGAGCAACTTGCTTGGGAGTCATCCGTTTACTGCCCTTATTGCCCTGCTGGTAAGTCTTGATGATGAAGTCCTGCCAAAACTCACTGATTCTGTGTTTGCCTTTATCGCTTCTAGTGGTTGAAGTAAGAGCCGCTAATCCTTCCTCCTGATACTTCTTAAATAACCGTTGCACTGATCGCACGGAAATCCCAAGCTTCTTTGCACCATCTCGGAGTCGTTCTCCGTAAGTCGTGCGATCGCACGGTTCAATTAGGCTCTGGATTACCTCCAGCTTCACTCTGGCTTCCCCTGAAAGCTCAGAGACGATTGCTCTAGAGCTGGTAGGAGAGCTAATCGCATTCGCCTGAATAGTCTCATAATCCACTTGCTCATCAGGTTTCATTTCAAAATTACTATCTGCTTTAAAAACACATTATGTAATTCTACTAGAATTAAAAAGGTGACACTCAATTTGTCACTTTGCTTAATTATTCTTTTTTCAGAAGACGACAGCTAAATTGTCCTATTTCAGGAAGGCGACATTGATTCTGTCACTGACTTTCGCCAGATTGAAAAGGCTAAAATCGCTCTAGCCCATATAAATCAAGCCTTTAACTCAATGACATTATTTTGTCATCACGTCATTTAATAAGTCACCGTACAATTTTACACAAAAAGTGATGAGTATGCTTCTTGGGTCTATGCCAAGAAGACTTAGGGCTTTTTAGCGGGTTGTTGGATGGGAATCTGGATCACAAACTCCGTTCCTTGACCCAACTGGCTATAGCAATGGAGTTGACCCCCGTGCTTTTCCACGACAATCTGATAACTAATCGACAACCCCAACCCTGTACCTGTTCCCACCGGTTTGGTCGTAAAAAACGGATCGAATAGTCTGGCTTTGTCCTCCTCTGTGATTCCTGGGCCATTATCAGCAATACGAATGGCAACCTCATCATCGTTGTACAGTTCTGTGCAGACTCGGATATAACTGGGATTATCGTTGATTTGTTCTGGCGTTAGCTTCCGGTTTTGCTCATCAATAGCATCGATCGCGTTGGTGAGTAAATTCATAAATACTTGGTTGAGCTGTCCTGCATAACACTCGACGAGTGGTAAGTTGCCATATTCTTTAATCACTTTAATTTCAGGATGCCCTCCGGAAGCCTTCAGGCGATTTTGCAGAATCATCAAAGTACTATCGACGCCTTCATGCAAATCCACCGGTTTAATTTCCGCTTCGGCAAAGCGAGAGAAATTTCGTAGCGCTGCTACAATTTCACAAATTCGCTCGGCTCCAACCTTCATGGAACTGAGCAATTTAGGTAAGTCTTCCAGCAAAAAATTCAAGTCGATCGCGGCAATTGCCCCCTCAATTTCTGGTACAGGATGAGGATAGTATTGCTGATAGAGCTGGAGTAAGCCCAAAATGTCTTGGGTGTAGTCACTGGCGTGCATGAGATTGCCATAGATGAAGCTAACGGGGTTGTTGATTTCGTGAGCCACACCAGCCACCAGTTGTCCCAGACTGGACATTTTTTCGCTCTGCACCAGTTGAGCTTGGGTTTTCCGAAGTTCAATCAAAGTTCGTTCCAATTGTTGAGCTTGTGATTGAGCTTGTGCCATTGCCGTACAACTTTGCTTGTAGAGTTCCGCTTGTTGCAGGGCGATCGCTAATTGGTCTGCGACCTTACAAATTAATTCCACTTGCGAATCTTGCCAATGATATGATTCAGTATTCATCACCAGCGCCAGCGCTCCCCACATGGAGTCACCAAAGTGCAATGGTACTAATAACCAAGGACCTGGAAGTGTTGGAACACAGACGTTGTTGACCTCATCTTGCCAAAAATGGGCATCATCAATCCGAACAACTTCTAATCGCTTGAGTCGGTCAGCGATCAGATTATTTTCATCGGAAATTTCGAGGCTTTGACAGGCTGGAGTACTTAAGCCTTGGCAAGATTCAGCAACACTAACCCACAGTTTCTGTTCCGATAAGTATTGTACGATTTGAACGCAATCGACTTCTAGGAGTTTCTCAATCTCACAGGTAGCGGTAGAAAAAATGGTTGGTAAGTCTAAAGAACGACGGATCGCCTGAGTCAGTTGATTGAGAGCTTGTTCCCGTTGCTGCTGATACTGGGCTTGTTCATAAAGTTGGCTTTGCTGGATGGCGATCGCAACTTGGGAGGCTAAGGATGTGAGCAAGTCCATCTCCCATTGCCCCCAGATCCGGGGTTCCGTACAGTGATGAGCAATCAGCAATCCCCACAATCGATTGTGACTGGGAGTCTCCCCCCTATCTCCCTCTGAGTCAGGAGAAGTTGGATGTTGCAGGGTTTGTTCGTTCTGTAGGATGGGCACGACAAGGTTCGCTCGCACCTGCAATTGAGCCAGTAAATGGATATGACAGGGGTCTATCTTAGCGGTGTGGATATCTTCGATCGCTTTGACTCGACCCTGTTGGTAAGGCACAAGATAGGACTGCTTAAAACAAGGGTCATCAATGTTTCTGCCCAGAATCGAGAAGCAACTTGACGCCACCGATTCTACAACAACATTTCCACTCCAATCCGGCTCGAAGCGAAAAATCACGACTCGGTCCGTTTGCAGCACTTGTCGCACTTCCGCCGTCGTCGCCTTGAGAATTTCTTCCAGGTTCAACGATTGGCGAATGCGCCCTGAAATCGCGCTCACGAGGCGCTCCCGCTGAAACTGCTGCTGTAGGGAGGCTTCTGCCTGTTGGCGTTGAGCAATTTCTGTTTGGGCTTGCTGGTAAAGTTCAGATTGCTGAATGGCGATCGCCGCTTGGGTAGCGAGGGAACTGAGTAAATCAATTTCCAACGGCTGCCAAGTCCGGGGTTTGGAACATTGCTGGGCAACTAACAACCCCCACAATTGCTCTTCGTGAACGATCGGGACAACCAAGTTCGCTCTCACCTGAAACTGAGCGAGTAGATCGCGGTGACAGGGGGTTAAATCGGCGGTGTAAATATCTGCTACCGCTTGCACTCTCCCTTGTTGGTATAGCTTGATATAGGATTGTGCAAAGTAGCGGTCATCAATGGTAATTCCTGAAATCGGCATCCAGTCAGAGTCTACCGACTCGACGACGATTACCCCACTGCCATTGGGATGAATGCGGAAGATCAGGACGCGATCGCAAGCCAAAACCTGCCGCACTTCATCCACCGTCGTGTTCAAAATTTCGTCCAGATTTAAGGACTGATGAATGCGTTGTGCGATCGCCCCGAGCAACTGTTCCCAGAGAAATTGCTGTCGCAGAGCGTTTTCTGCTTGCTGATGACTCTCCTCTAAAGTAGCCTGAAACAGCCTCTGATTCTGCTGGTTGGCCTCTTGTGCTTGCTTGTGCTCGGTAATGTCTTCACAAATGAGCGTGACGATTGGATCGGATTGAGTGTTTGGCACTACGCTAGCCTTGGCTCTCACCCAGATCACGCTGCCATTTTTGCGGACAAGGCGAGTTTCCCATTGAGTCATCTGATAGGGCGGTTGTTGTACTGCCGTCAATTGATCTTGACAGAGTGCGTCGTCTTGCTCATAAAAAACCTCGCTGATGGACTGTTGGGCGAGTTCCATCACCTGATAACCTAGACAATCAGCGGCAAACTGGCTGACGCTAAGCATAATTTTTGCCGAATTGAGCGCGAAACCAATGCAGGGAAGACTATCGTAAAGGGTTAGGATACCTTCTAAATCGACTTTCTTTGGGTGTAGAGTTTGAAAGTCTTCAGTCTGATTCGATTTTTGCTCATAGTCCGTGAGCTGAATGGGTTTGAGGTCGGATTGATGCTGAGGAGACTCCTGCCACTTAGATCGATGATCAACGTTCATTGCTCCGTTCCTAACCCTCAAGGTACTACCCTATTTAACAGTTAGGTCAACTACTGAATCATTCATTTGTATTTTTAATTTTATTAAAATTACTTCAAAAACATCATGATTAACTTCACGTTAAACCCTAGGGCTACCTTTGATTATGGCTTATAGATTGCACCACAGCCTGCGGAAATCTTCCTTGCGCTAGATAGGGGCTAATCGTCGTTCATCCTCCATGAATCTTAGACTAGGAATCATGATCGGATTGATTCTACTCAACGTTGATAAACTCTAAATTCCAGCCCTGTCCTTCAATCGCCAGAGCCGCCCGATAGCCGGGTGCGGGTATAAACTGATACACAAACCAACGAGAAGCCGCCTCTTCATCTCCTTGGATACTCAACAAGGCAGCCGGTTCTCCGGGAGTTAAGGAAACCTCAACCCCATCGAGTCCCGGTAATCCATCACCGATCGCTTTGAGGTAAGCTTCTTTGCAAGTCCACGCTTGGAAAAAAGCCTCTTGCTTTTGGTCGTCGGGTAGGGAACAGATGACCGCATATTCCCGAGCAGAAAAGAAGCGTTTCACCAATTGCTCAACTTTATCCATGGGGCGGATATGTTCCAGATCAATTCCCACTAAGGGCGTGTGAGCGATCGCATAGACGGCTAACTCATGGGAGTGAGACACGTTAAACGAAAGTGTTGCTCCCATACCCAAGTTGGCGAGTTCGGGTTTGCCACGGGAACCATAGGCAAACTGAAGCTGAGCTGGCTCCAAGTTTAAGTAACGGCCTAGGATGGATCGCAAAATGCCACGACCGGCAATAAAATGCTTCCTATCCCGCTCAAAGTAAAAGCGATTGGCTCTATTGTGCTCGTCTGGAGCCAGGGTTTTGGCGAACGACTCAATCTGTGATGGCGGTAAGTTCAGGTCAGTACGCCAGATGTGGACAACATCTTTTGATAACACCAAAGGGGTGGGTGGGGAATGCCATAAAGGCTCATCGGTGATCACTCGTATTGACCTGTGTGGATTCGACACAATACATATTCTCAATCATTAGCTGAAAAAGCTGGAAACAGAAGGGTTAAAATCCTTCTTCCTAACCGCCTAACTCCCCTGGCTGTCCCCTCTGTGTTTAATTTAGCAGTGGTGTTTTCAGCTACAGTCCTCCCAGCCAACTTAAATAAGAATAGGGGTTTAACCTTTACAAGGCAGCAATCCGTCTGTCAACAAAGCTGATTCATGAAACCCCGAATCATTGTTTGTGGCTTGGGTCGCACTGGATATAAAATTTTCGGTTTACTGAGGCAGCAGGGAGCCGCTGTGGTTGGCATCCATTACAAACCTCTGCTTGAAGAAGAAGAGGCAGAGGATGTTGTGATTGGGGATTTATGTTCCGCTTCTACCCTACTAGCGGCTGGAATTCAAAAGGCGAACACATTGGTTCTGGCGAGTAACGATGATGCTTTGAATTTGGCAATCCTAACTCAAGCTAGAGTTCTGAATCCCCGAATTCGCATCATTAATCGCTTGTTTAATAGTGGCTTGGGGGATCGCCTCGATCAAACGCTCCCAGATCACGTTAGTCTCAGTGTGTCGGCTTTAGCCGCTCCCGTGTTTGCGTTCGCCGCACTGGGAAATAAAGCGATCGGACAATTACGGCTCTTTAATCA
>DATNQL010000087.1:0-15027 GCA_036704025.1 Stenomitos sp. | reverse complement strand
GTGTTGGGGGCGTACTGTTTCCCGTAGTACTTAGCGATGAATTCCATAATGGGAGTGATTCCCAGTAAAGGGTTATTTGCGTCAGACCAAGGGCTATCCGGTTGTAGATGAAGTAGAGCCAGCAACGTCAGGGCAGACCTCTCATTTTGCTGTGCAGGTGGCAGACCGATATCCCTAAGAACAGCCTTGGCTTCCTCAGTTCTCCTAGTCATTTTAAGAGCGAGAGAATTGGTGTTGTCAGGCATGTAGACTGAATCCTCTTTGAAGAATTCCAGAGATAGTTGTATAGATTGACTTAATAGATAAGATTCTTTGAGTGATATCGACCCATGAGCTTGTAAACATGCTTTGACAGAACCAGCTACAGCATGAGCCAAAATAGGAGGAACTGCATTGCCAATTTGGTTGTACTGGCTGTCTTCAGAACCCTGGAATTCAAACCAATCAGGAAAACTCTGTAAACGAGCACCTTCACGAACCGTTAGCCTACGCCTGCGTCCATCGGGCAAACGAATCCGCAGCATATCGCCAGTAGGAGCACTCAGGTTGCGGCACGTCACGGTTCTAGAGGGATCGTCAAGGTGCAAGTCTCTAGGTCTGATACATTTGGATGCTATCTCATATTTCTTAACATATTCATCCATGCTGGCAGTGAGAAACTTTGAGTTAGGAGGTGCAATAAATGCTAATTCTCCGAGTGCTTCACCAGCCGTGTAAGGTGTATTTAAATGTGTTTTTTTCGGCCATTGCCAACACCCTTGATGAGCAACGCAAAACAGACGCTCTCTACGCTGAGGTACGCCATAATGGGCAGCATTAAGAAGATTCCACTCAACGATATAGCCTAGTTCTTTTAGAGCTATAACAATCTCTTCAAAGTATGCCTTGTTGCGGAATAGCATTCCGCGCACATTCTCAAATAAGGCTATTTGTGGATGATAGCGGTCAACTGCATCGAGAAAAATTGGGAAACCATCGCGGCTATCTTGGAGTCCCAACTGGTGCCCACTAACGCTAAAAGGCTGACATGGGGGACCTCCGACAATCACATCTGCTTCAGCCATTAAATTGGGGTTGCGTGTTAGAGTTAGCTGATAACATGTGCCGTGTAAGTTGTGCTGATAAGTAGCACAGGCATCCTCTAGCATCTCATAACCGACTGTTCTAAAGCCAGCAGCTTCAAAACCCAGCGCTAGCCCCCCACAACCGGCAAATAGATCAATTACTAAAGGTTCAGTTGGCTCCTTTGGAGGAAGTTGGAGTTCTTGTTCTAAGAAATCAAAGTAGAGAGGTCTGTTGTTGAAGATAGCAGTTTTCATCAAGGTCTAGGTTTTGCTCGTTCTTCACTATAAGTCAACGCCACGAAGAGTAACGATATACTCTCGAACTGCATCCGCTGAATCTAACTGGAAAATGATAAAATAGATTAGATTATTCCTTATTTAAGCTGAGTGTTATACCCAAAACGATAGCGTAGTTGCTATCCTCAATTGCCATTCAGTAAAACAACTCATCATCAGTCTGCTACTACCTTGATGCTTCTATGCTTTAACTCTCGAACAATAAAATATAATCCCGCGCTGAGAACAGCTGCAAAAAAACACCAGACCGAAACAAACGTAACTTTATAAAAGAATTCAGATGTACCAAAAGAAAAAATCACAAACGCACCAAATAGCTTGAGCTGAAATTCACTAGCCAATAGAAAAGGAAATGCAGTTACAATAAGATATAGGTATTTGTTACTCTCATAAAAGGGTATAAAATTCAAGTCATAAAGCAAATTTCCTGAGAATTTTGCTAAATCGACTCCATATCTTAATACAAAGCCAAAAAGATAAATACCAAATGCAATCCCAATAATAGCTAGCCCCAAGCTGATTTTTCTTCTTACAACACTAGGCTCCAATAAATAAATAGACAGGGGGCAAAAGATAGGCCATATCACTGTGGCAAAAAACAAAAAAAGGTATGTAACTAGAGAATTAATTGAATTGAAAGAATCATGCCCTAAGGTTAACCATACTACCCCTTCCGAGAATTGCTGAATAGCAAATAATAAAGGAAATGTCCCTAATAGAAATTCACGTCTTGAGGGAACTTGTCTAAGCGTTGCAACTCCTAATACAGATAATGTGATTCCTGCCGTAAAACTAGCGGTTGCGGAAAAGCACATGAAGTTCTCCGAGTTGTACTCTTGATATTTTTGTGTCTTTCATCATAAAACTGAATCACTCTAATCATGAGACAGAGAGTATTCAGGAAAAAGAAATGACATCTACTCAGATTCAATCCAAACTGTAACCGCAGCAACAGCGACCAGCATCTCGTCATTTTTATCATTAAGAGAGGGAATAGCCCGACCCTGAACTACCATACCACCGGACTCGACAGTAAGCGTTTTGCGACCAAAAGGAAGGACAGCCAATACCTCGTCTTCCCGCACTTGTTCCGGATAAGGGAGGGCGACTTGGACTTCAACAATCATTTGATCGGGATCGCTCAAACCCGCCACTTCCCAAACACCGGGCAAGGCATTGTGGGCAATTGCATTGCGTACAGCCCTAGCGGCAGCGACAGTCGGTTCCTGTCCGTGCTGATCAACTCCCATACCCATTTCGATAATCAAGCGTTTACGCACGACAACCCCTCTTTTCTTTTTACTTTCTCTTCCACAGATTAATACAACAGAGCGTTATCTGTTAATTCAGGTCCTAGGTAGGTGACTCAACCCCCAGCACGATTGTCTCCCTATTCTCGGATAATTTTGATCGCCGTCGTTAAAAACATCGGGAAAGCTACTCATGATTATTGGTGTCCCCTTGTCTGGGATCATGCTATTTTTGATTTTGGATTTTAAATTTCGGATTTTGCCAATATCGCCAGTAGGTAGTTTCAGGACTTCCCATGTAACAACTCTCAATCGGCTTGATGTCCGTTGTCAGTAGCAGAAAATGGCAAAATCAAATTTGGAACACTTGCAAATTTACAAACTGGCTGAGAGCCTCGCTGACGAAATTTGGAATATAGTCGGAAATTGGGATCAATTTGCTAAAGATACCATCGGTAAGCAAATAGTACTGTCTGTCGATAGCATTGGTGCCAATATTGCAGAAGGTACTGAGCGGCATAATTTTTCAGAACACCAACATTACATTCGGCTAGCGATCAGCTCTTTAAATGAAACAAGATATTGGTTGCGACGAGCTTACACTCGACATCTCTTGACACGAGAACAAATCAAAAAACTCAAACCCATCATTGATGAACTCTGTCCTAAGTTAAACGCTTACCTAAAATCGATGGGAACGGCTTCAGAAAAACATGAACCCTCTAACTGAATCCTAATTTTATGACTGGCTTCAGTATTACTGATAACGGAGGTATTTAGCTATAACTTAAGATTTTGGAGTTTCTATGGACTGATTTAATAGGAGAATCTTTCGATTTATTGATAGACATCCATTCATTTAATTTCGCCCTTGAATGGCTTAAGAATAGGGATTGATTCCATTTTTATTTTTGGGGCTATTCTCTAAGCTCACATCTTGAGGGAGATGACGGCTAACCCAGTCGGCATTCTCGCGAAGTACATGATAAATACTACCGCGAATTAAAGTCTCTATACGTACTCGATCCTCTAAGGAATGATTGATGGGTTTCAGGGTACTATCTGACGCTTGTTTTTTGTCAGTAAAACTATGGCGATGAGGGAGATTTTTAAGGACTTGAGCAAGCAGCTTTTTCCGCAATTCCTGCATCGAAAAGGCTACTTGATAAGGATATTGAGGATACTCTTCCAAAATAGATTCAATTCTGTTAATCACAAATTGCAAGGTGGATTGACTAATTTCCTGAGACATTATGCACCTCAATATAATTGAAATCGTTTTTGGTATCGGGATGTCTAATACTTCTTCTGTTTAAATAGTTTAACCCCAAGAAACCACTGACAAAAGGAAGATTTCTGGAAAAATATTGGGAGTAGCCATCTAGAGGGCAAGGGTTTCTTGGCACACCTCGGAAAAATATACCCTTCTGCACATGCCAAAACTCCCAGAGGAGTCGATTGATGTCTCACCAACTCAATCTCAGCGACGAGGCGGTGTCTACAATTTTGCAGAAGAGTGTGCCGGTGGAGCCGCTATGACGACTCGTGTCGAAAACCCCTCTCCTGGGAATGAGTTCCCAAGATGAAGATGTGTTTTATGTCATCACCTGGACTTAAAGAATAATCATTCATCACATGCCTGTAACAGCGTTTTGAATGAAACGCTCCAATTATAAAATTCCTCTTAAATTCCATCAATAAGAATTGGTACTTTAGGTGATAAAGCCTGACAGATTTGTATTTATAGAAGGTAATTTACCTGATAGAATTTTATCCAACAATCTAAAATTACTCAAAAATTATTTTGTAGTGAATGGTTGAATCGTAGACTGTAAAAATTAGATTTTTAAGCCTCTAATCTAATAGAACAACGGGGATGTCTAGTCAAAGGAAATTCTTTGCACAAAATTAAACATGAGAAGAGCCTCTGTTCAATCTGAGACGCTTAAAGAGTTACTCCAGTCGGCCTTTGAAGCCTTAAATCGGTGAGTAAAATGCCCTATCACCTTTGTGGGAAGCGCGATCCCCAGGCGTCAAAACAGTTCGGTGATGACCCCTGTATGCTTCAACTCCAAAAACATTGACTAGGGGAACAATCCGTTTTTTATGCTGGGTTTAATGGCTGAGGTTGTAACAACGTCACTCTCACTGAATATTGAGTGAAAGCATTTTTTTGATCTTCAAACCCTAGTCACTCAGGGCATTCTCGGCTTTTTGTCTGTTCTGGGATCAGTCCAGGGGCGGATCTTTTGATCCCGCTTCTCTGTATACTGTATGACGGTTGATTAGTCTGAGTATACTTATCTCAAGATCTTACAGCTCATGCAGTTTTTTGGACTTGTTTGGGTGACTTCCTGGGTCAGCTATATCCTTACCTCCAGCCAAGGTTTATTCAAAGTACCTGATTACCTGGTCAGTACTCTTCCAGGCCACTTTTTTTCAGCCGTCAACAGCCCAACTGAATTACCCAATCCTCTTGTTCCGACACCCCTTTACTCAAAAATCTGGTCTTCTAAATCCCCGGTTGCCACTTTCCCAAACCTAGCCTTTCAGATGGGTGTAGGCAGTTTTCCGTTTCGACCCCAGCCCGCCCAAACGTCCGTTCGTCCTCCAGTCCAATTCAATGGGTCACAAAACATATTCTGCAATCCCAAGTTAGAGCTAGAAAACAACTTCTTACCAGTAACACCCCTCTCCGCTATATCAACGCCTTGGGAGCAAACGTCTCCCCGTGAGGGTTCAAAAGCAACATTCCCTCAGCAGATTTTTCAGGTTATACAGAATTTGTTGCCTTGGCGTCAGCGCCGTGAACCCGTCAAAACGCTGGCGTCATCGGTGGTAGTGGTTAGTACTCACTCGTCGGAACCCATTGCGGACAAAAACCAAGGTGAGGGGCCGCGTGTCAAGCGAGGCTTTTGGCGGTACTCACAACTCTTAAGCCATCGAGCGTTTGCAGCACCCGATAAACCAGAGCCAGAGAAGTTTCAAGTTTGGCTCAAGGAGCGCTTAATTGCAGAATTCCCCAGCCAGAAGCCAGCAGAACTGATGGCTGAGCGTCTGAAGCAATTTTTGTCTAACCCTTCTGATCCTTATTTAAATGCTTCACCCGTTCTACCCGCCGTCTGGGAAGGGCAACCCGCTGTCAAGGTTGGCGATCGCCTATTGTTTAAAATGGATGATGCCCTAGCGGCAGATTTAAACCGCAATCCACAACTGCTGGCGATTGAATGGGCGAACAATCTCCGCGTGGCTTTGGGCAAAGTGTCTTTGAAGCTGGCAGATGCCCAGAAGCACATGTACAACTTGGCAGAAACACCAAAGACGTTTAAGGGCAATGCGTCTTGGTACGGTGGTTATTTTCATGGACGCCTGACGGCTACTGGCGAAACCTATAGTCAACATGAACTAACAGCGGCTCATCCCTCGTTGCCGTTTGATACCTATCTCAAGGTGAAAAATCTGAACAATGGGGCGTCTGTTATTGTCCGGATTAATGATCGTGGCCCCTATATCCCTAACAGACATCTGGATTTATCGCGGGAGGCAGCTCGTTGCATTGATAGTGAGAAAGTGGGTGTCATACCTTTTGAAGCGGTCATTATGCAACCCACTTCAGTTCAAGCTCATGAGTACCTGACGAGGAATTAGGCACGCGAGCAGGAGAGCCAGAACTAAACATTGTCTACAGCTTAAGCCCTTGGTCGGAACGCTAAACTAGACATTGCTGCTTAAAACCCACTCTATGCAATCTTCCAGTCAAGCCTTTGTCTACCCATCTACACGCCAATCTGACCAAGTTGATCACTATCATGGTACCCCGGTAGCCGACCCCTATCGCTGGCTAGAAGACCTCAACTCAGAAGAAACAAATGCTTGGGTGGAAGCGCAGAACCAACTTACCTTTAGTTATCTGAGTGAAATAGCGGCACGGGAACCCATTAAACAGCGCATCCTAGAACTGTGGAATTATGAGAAATATGGGATTCCGTTTAAACAGGGGAACCGTTACTTCTATTTCAAAAATGATGGTCTTCAGAATCAAAGTGTCCTCTACAAGTTAACGGCTCTTGATGCTGAGCCAACCGTATTATTTGACCCAAATCTTCTCTCAGAAGATGGCACAATCGCCTTATCGGGTTTAGCGATTAGTGAAGATGGTCAGTTGATGGCTTATGGTTTATCCAGCTCTGGATCGGACTGGAACGAGTGGAAAGTTCGCCATATCGAAACAGGTGAGGACTTTTGTGATCATCTGAAATGGGTTAAGTTTTCTGGAGCGTCTTGGACTCATGACGGTCAAGGCTTTTTCTATAGCCGTTATGACGAGCCAAATGAGGCGACCAAACTTGAAGAATTGAATTATTATCAAAAACTTTACTATCACAAACTGGGTACGCCACAGTCAGAAGACGTTTTAATTTATCATCGCCCAGACCAAAAAGAATGGATGTTTGGCGCTGGTGTGACAGAAGATGGTCGCTACTTAATTATCTCTGTCGATCGCGGCACTGACCCCAAAAATCTTATTTATTATAAAGATTTGCAAACACCCGATTCTCCCGTGGTGGAACTGATTGGCGAATTTGAAGCGAACTACAGTTTTATTGATAATGAGGGTTCAATTTTTTGGTTTCGCACCGATTTAGCGGCTCCTCGCGGTCGTGTGATTGCGATTGATATTAACACCCCCCTCTCCCCCTTTACTCCGGGGGGGATTAAGCCGGGGTGGAAAGAAGTGATTGCTCAAACCGATGAAACCTTGGAAAGTGTCGGTTTACTCAATAACCAATTTGTTGCAGATTACCTAAAAGATGCTCGTTCATCTATCAAGATTTTCGACTTAGAAGGTTCTTTGGTTCGAGAAGTAGAATTACCAGGAATTGGTTCGGCTGGAGGTTTTGGGGGCAAACGTTATGACACAGAAACTTTCTATTCTTTTACCAGCTTCACCATACCAACAACCATCTACCGCTACGATATGGTGAGTGGGAAAAGTACGCTTTTCCGACAGCCCAAGGTTGACTTTAATCCGGATGGGTACGAGACAAAGCAAGTTTTTTACACCAGCAAAGATGGTACTTCAGTCCCAATGTTTATTACCCATAAAAAGGGATTGCTGTTGGATGGAAACAACCCAACTCTCCTCTATGGTTATGGCGGATTTAATGTCTCTTTGACACCCAGTTTTTCAGTCAGTCGGTTGGTGTGGATGGAGATGGGAGGTGTGTATGCCTTACCGAATTTGCGTGGCGGTGGTGAGTATGGCGAGGAATGGCATCAAGCGGGAACGAAGCTGAACAAGCAGAATGTCTTTGATGATTTTATGGCGGCTGCCGAATGGCTCATTAATCATCAGTACACTCAACCTCAAAAATTAGCGATTTCAGGAGGTAGTAATGGCGGCTTATTAGTCGGTGCCTGTATGACGCAGCGCCCGGAGTTATTTGGTGCGGCACTACCCGCCGTGGGCGTCATGGATATGCTACGTTTCCCTCAGTTTACGATTGGTTGGGCATGGTGTTCGGATTATGGTTCTCCGGAGAATGTAGAAGAGTTTAAGGCTTTATATGCCTACTCACCCTTGCATAATCTAAAACCGGGAACGACTTACCCAGCCACATTAATTTCAACGGCGGATCATGATGATCGTGTATTTCCCGCTCATAGTTTTAAGTTTGCAGCCGCTTTGCAAGCCGCTCATGAGGGAGACAACCCTGTGTTAATTAGAATTGAAACAAAAGCAGGACATGGTGCGGGAAAGCCAACGTCTAAGATGATTGAAGAATTGGCAGATGAATGGGCGTTCTTGGTGCGATCGCTCGATATTGATGCAGAGTTCATCAACAGTGAGTCGTAGAACAGGGTTATGGCAATTCTCTAAATTCTGGCTACCGATACTTGATATCATGTCCGGTTAAACACCCATCGTTAGGATTGACGCGGGGACACGGAGAGTTTTTATTATGGGTAATTAGACGGACATGATATGAGTCCCCCAGCCCCCCGAAATTCGGGGGAGAAAACACTGTTATCTTTTAAGACAAGGGATCGGGTATCAAGCGTTGCAAGGTAGCGATCGCCTGCTGAATGTATTTCTTGGCATGGTGTTGTATTAGCATTTTATCTTGAATATCTGTCGCCTCTAATCTCATTCGACCTTCAAGAGCGTCGTTGAGCATCTCCTCACAAAGACTGCCTGGTTCAGGATTAAGGTAATCATCGATTACTTTTAGGGCTTCCAGAGCGGCTGAAATATCGCTTGGCATTTTTGAAGTTCGGGATTCGCCAAGTAACTGTTGTCCTTGATCATACTTTTTGTGGAGAGAATGAACATCCTCTAGGGAATTGATCACCGAGAGGCAATGATAAATAGAGGTTTTGGGTGCAATGATAAATACCTCTACATCATCCCCAACGGGTAATTCTGGAGAAGAGATTTCGATCTTTTTTCCGGGTAAGACTTGAGTGCTAATGTGAAGAGCTGATTGCATTGTCGATTGTCTCTTATCGCTCCGGTTGACTGTTCTTTCTATGGGCGGGGATGGACTGAACGAAATCGGCTGAACATGTTTATTCTGCATAAATTTCCTGAAATTCTCTGGCTTTTGCGTCACAGGTGGTTGCGATTGCGGCAATCCTGCCTCTCGGCTTTAATCGTTGTTAATTCCCTGCTGATTCTGTGCCGTTTTGCACGATGAGGCTGATACCCTTCTCACGCCAGCGAGATGGCATCCCATTGCGAAGTATCAGATGAGCTCATTTCTCGTCCCAATTGGGTACCTCGGTAGCTTGAAGCGTCAAAGTTACAGGTCATCGAGTTTGCCGATGCAGGCAGGAAAACCTGATTTTTCCCGAAGTCCACACTAGCAGACGAAGCTAGAAGGGAACCTGAGCGAACGTCGTTGCAGACGCGATTTCAATGCTTAAGGCGAGAAGAGCTGATCAGCGAGAAAGGTACTATCGATTCAGCAAGCCTATGTTCCTTCAAGAGCGTATTGACACGTTTTGTTTGAATGGGGCACAAAAACGAGTAACGCTCATCATCGTACTGCTTTTTATCGGATTTGTAATCTTTTTCAATAAATCAAACCCCATCTACTAGGGATGGGGAACTTCTCATGGTTATTAAGCTGATGTGCCGCTAAATGGCCATAGCGAAATTGTCATAAGGGGTGTGGGGTGTAGGGTGTGGAAATAGGCTTTCTTAAATGCGTCACAACTTAGCACAGAAAGACCACAGGTACTACTGTTGTCTTCTGAATTTCTGTGAGTTCTTGTATACCGATAGATGGACGCCTAAACCGACATTTATGTGGCAGCCGGCTGCGCCTCTTGAGCAATGAGTTCTCGGAAGTGAATGACATCTTGACGAGGATCGGCGTGACTGACTTGGACATCCAATCGATCGCCTAGGGCAACGGATCGCCTAAAACGCATCTTCAACTCCAACCCTAAATCCTCCAACAGAATCAACCCCTCATTGTCCTGTTCTCGTAGCCAGCGCAGGACTAGCGCCTGCCATACCCGATCCGCATTACGCCGCAAATATTCCAATCCCCAATAACGATTCGTCTGACGTTCCACCCAAGTCGCTTCATTCGCGGCTGTTGTGACACTCAGCATCGTTTCTTGCAATTGTTGAGCTGTAAACGGTAATGGATCACCCCGTAAATGGGCTTTAATTTGGAAATGAGACATCAAGTCGGTGTAGCGGCGAATCGGAGAGGTAACTTGGGTATAAAGTTCCAAACCCAAACCCGCGTGCCGCAAGGGTGTAATGCTCATCTCACTTTTGGGCATACACCGACGCATGGCACAGAAACGAACAGGGCCGGCGGGGAGTTGCATCAGTTCTTCTTCAGAAGGGAGTTCCGGCTGTGGCTGTCCCCGGAACGGCAGGGGAATTTGATGGGTTTGACCATAGCGTCCGGCAACTTCACCGGCGAGAATCATCATTTCTGCTACCAGCAGCCGCGATCGCGAATCCTCTAAAACCTCAATCGAGATTTCGTCTTCATTTTTAACCTTAATCACTGACTCTGGCATGTGGATGCTGATTGCACCCTGATTCCTACGCCACTCCTGTCGCTTGTAAGCCCATGTGGCAATTTCCGCGATTTCCGGTTCTGCCCGTACTCCGAGTTCCAACATCTCATCCACGTCTTCGTAGGTGAGTCGATAAGTGGGTTTCACCAAGCTGGCACGGATTTGATAGTCTTGGATACAGCCGGCTTCATCCAAAACAACGCCAAAACTGAGGGCGGGACAGACTCTTCCCTGAACCAAACTCATCGGTCCTGTTGCCAATTCCGGTGGGAACATCGGAATCATACCTGTGGGCAGATACAGGGTCGTACTGCGCCGTCGTGCTTCTAGGTCAAGTTCATCGCCTTGCATCACCAAGCGGGTGGGGTCGGCAATATGAATCCAGAGGCGGTGACGCCCATCCTCAAGGACTTCTAAACTCAAGCCATCATCAATTTCTTGAGTACTTTCGTCGTCAATGGTGTAAACCTTTAAGCCCGTTAAATCCAAACGGCCTGAATCGGGGTCAGGCGGTGGAGAAATTAGGGATTGCTGCGCCACTTCAATCACCTCTCGACGAAAATGAATAGGAATTTGACTACGCCGCAAAGGCAAATTTTCGTGAGGACTCCACCACCCCAATTCCACCAATAAATCCAAAGCACTCTGAGGGGTTTGAGGACGTCCTAGTATGGATAAGAGATCTTGAGCTGGACGAGCGGTGTTTTCTGGATGGAGGACGAACCGTTCTAAGCTATCAAATCGAGAGCGATCACTATCCTGCCACTCTTGTGGTATCCCAGCTAATCGCTGCTGCACGCGTGTTAAAAAGTCTTGTTGCTCCCGCTGCTTTGATTCTTGCGCTGTCCGTTGATGTTTGATTTCAGCCACTACAGCAGCAGGACGGGGTTCATAGCCGTCTGCTTTTTGTTTGAAGTAGAGCTTGTCTTCAGACAATAAGCAGTAAGCCGCATAGCATAAAGGCGGACTCTGGTCAGAAAATAACAGTTGCGCCATTTGGGCGCTAGTCACCGCTTCTCCATCTTCAACCAACAATTCCCAAGCCACTTCCAAACTCGTTGGGTCTAGATATGGCTCTACCTCTTTGAGAAAGCTCGGAATTTCTGATGGTTTTAAGGTACATCCCGTCACTTCGTAAGTGATTTGCCGGGGATGAAGCGTATGAGATTGACCGCGTTCGTCTACGACAATCCAATGCTTTTTGCCCTCTGGACGGTCTACCGTGGCGAGACGGCGATCCCCGCCGAGACGAAATTCAATTAATGTTCCCTTTTCCACCAGTTTCGCTAACCCCGGTAGCGTTTTTGTAAATAACCTAAACCTAGTCTATCGAGTGGTCGGTGCTATGCCAAAGTTGACCGACGAAGGCTCGAAGCACGAATCACCGACAAAAGGCTGAAGTGTCAAGGATGAAGAATGAAGGTCAGAAAAAATTCTGGGTTCGTAGCCCTAACCGGATGGATTATGGCTTTCCTTCATGCTTCATACTTTATCCTTCATACTTTTGTTTACACCGTCGATCTTGCTGGAATTGACTTTCTCACGGCAATGGGTGTTTACCCTTCTTTGTTAATGAAAGGTAGCAAAGCCAAAAGGCGTGCGCGTTTGATTGCTTGGGTCAAGTCTCGTTGTTGTTGAGCGGTCAGACCTGTGATCCGGCGTGGCAAAATCTTACCCCGTTCTGTCACAAACTTACGCAGCAGCTCGACATCCTTATAATCAATCGGGTCGTCTGGTTTGATAGGAGAAAGACGTTTGCGAAAGTAAGCCATGAGTTGTTTTTGGTGGTTATCGGTGAGTTTTGAGTTTCATTGGTCGGGGTTCAACGGATAACGTTGAACGGATGGAAGACGAATGACTAAGGATTAATCCTACTTGATTTCCTTGTGAACCGTGTGTTTGTTGCAGTGAGTGCAGAACTTCTTGAGTTCTAGACGTGCTGTCGTGTTTCGACGGTTCTTCATCGTTGTGTACCGAGACACACCGGGCGATCGCTTCTCAGGGTTGCTGCGACACTCCGTGCACTCCAAGGTGATAATAATCCGAACACCTTTCTTGGCTGCCATAGTGCTATTTCTAGAAAATCAAATGGTGAATTGAAATTACACACAAATTTCTATTTTTGCACGCGCCGTCTCACTTGAGCAAATATTTTTTTAAGACGGAGGTCGAGAGAAAATCCTCGACGAGTTTGTATCACAAGGGTTTTTGCCATGCGATCATGAAAAGCTTGCTGCGCTTCCTCATCAGCCAAGGCGCTACAACAATCTGCCGCTAAGGGAAATATCAGCAGCAACATGGAGATGCCGTTCGCTAGGCCAATATTCAGACCCAGCATCGCTAAGAGCGCACAGAATCCAAGAATGCCTTCTCGTTTGGCTAACGTCAATAGCCCAGGAATCTTGCTGTATTTAGCATCCAGAACTTTCATGTCCAAAGCCCAGCGCCCTAGACTCTGACCCTGATTACTGGATACCAAGATCACCCGTAGAGCCGCCCATGATAACATAAAAACGACGATTTGAACAAACACATTGAAGCCCAGGAGTGAGCTGACTAGCCAAACCCCGACAAAATCGATAAAAAAGGCAGCAGCCCGTCGCTCAATTGGCACCTTGGGAAAGCGGGTGTGAACGGGTTCAAGACTCATGGGATATTACCGAGTACGGGACTGGGTATTTCAATCTTAGCTTGACCCTAGGATTCCCATGGGATTCGATAGGCTGTGACTCTGTGCCGAGTTGAACTAAACTGACAACTGTAGTGACACCTGGGTTGATGGCAATGCTGCCAGCAAAAGAAGCGGAGTCAATCATTCTCGGTTTAGTGCAACCCTTTGACCCACAGCTCGATGCCGAGATAGTGGAGCTATCAACGGCTACGGGTCGGATTCTCGCTTCCCCCGTGACGAGTGCGTTGGATTTTCCCCACTGGGATAATTCTGCAATGGATGGGTATGCCGTGCGTTATAGCGATGTGCAATCCTGTAATGCAGAGCAACCTGCTGTTTTGGACATCATTGAAGAAATTCCGGCTGGGATAGAACCTCAATGCACGGTTCAACCGGGGCAAGCCTCTCGCATCTTTACCGGTGCTTGTATGCCCAAAGGTGCGGATACCGTAATCATGCAGGAGCGAACCAGGCGAGAGGGCACCCGTGTATTCATCCTAGAAGCACCCAAACCGCAGGCGTTTGTGCGTCATCGAGCCTCGTTCTATCAGGCGGGAACCCCTCTCCTTTCACCCGGACTCACGCTGAATGCCCCAGAAATCGCGGTTCTCGCCGCCGCGCAATGTACTACACTTGCAGTCTATCGACGCCCTCGTGTGGCCATTTTATCCACAGGCAACGAGTTAGTCACCCCCGACCAACCCTTGCAACTGGGTCAAATTGTAGACTCGAATCAATATGCCCTCGCTGCGTTTGTAGCCCTTGCGGGTGGAGTGCCTGTACCACTAGGCATTGTGCGCGATGAGCCAGAGGTGCTAAAACAGGCAATCAGTCAAGCTATCACTTCAGCCGATATCGTGCTTTCGACCGGTGGTGTTTCGGTGGGAGATTATGATTATGTGGATCGCATCCTAGCTGAGTTGGGTGCAGAAATTCACATTCGTTCCGTTGCCGTCAAACCCGGTAAACCTCTAACCGTTGCTACGTTTACTCCCGTCTCAGATTCCCACCTTTCTCAAAGAGAATCAAAACGTTCGGTGTTGTATTTCGGTCTACCGGGAAATCCTGTTTCAGCCTTAGTCAGTTGTTGGCGATTTGTGCAACCTGCCCTCTGGAAGCTTTCGGGTTTACCTCAAGAGGCTTGGGAACCCGTATTGGTGCAGGCGCGATCGCGTCATGACCTCCGTTCCGATGGTCGCCGAGAAACTTACCTTTGGGGACGTTTGCAGTTAAATACAAATGGTGTGTGCGAATTTCATCTGGTAGGCGGTAGCCACAGTTCTGGAAATCTGATTAACTTAGCACAAACAACAGGACTAGCGGTTATACCCGTCGGTCAAACTGTCATTGCGGCAGGTGAAACCGTGCAAGTTTTATCCGTTGGTTCATTCCTGGGTAGGGCTAGTAGTGAGTAAGCGGTCGCGCATACAAGTTCCACTCGTTGGTAATGGGGGTAATAGGTCATTGATCACTGATAGTTGGTAAAATTCTTCCCCTATTACCCATTACCCATTACCCATTACCCATTACCTACTTCAGTTGACTACTTCCAGCCCAGTGGTTGTTCGATCGCTTCTTCGTCAGTCCTGGAAATGTTGGCACCTGGCTTACCGACTGTCGGTTCGCTCATTTGAGAGACTGATGGGGAATTATTGAGAGCGGTGTAGCAAGAAGGGGGAAAGAGTTTACAAGTGCAAGC
>DATNQL010000086.1:0-2342 GCA_036704025.1 Stenomitos sp. | reverse complement strand
GTCAAAGTTTCTCTGAGTATGGCGGTTGCAGTTGTACCGGAAGGCTTACCCGCCGTAATTACCGTTACCCTGGCATTGGGCACGCAACGGATGGTGAAGCGCCATGCCCTGATTCGCAAATTGCCTGCGGTGGAAACCCTTGGTTCTGTCACCACCATTTGTTCAGACAAAACGGGAACTCTGACGCAAAACAAAATGGTAGTGCAGGCCGTCCATACCCATCGCTACGCCGCTCGTGTGACGGGTGAGGGATACAGTCCTGAAGGCAAATTTTATCAGCAGGCTAATGCAGAATCCTCGCCAGAAATTTCCGGGTCGGCAGAACCCGAATTGCGATCGCTCTTGATGGCCTGTGTGCTTTGCAATGATGCGGTGTTGCAGAAAGAGCATGGCGATTGGGCAATTTTGGGCGATCCAACCGAAGGCGCACTGCTGGCAGTCGCCGGAAAAGGGGGATTCCGCAAAGACCAGGAAGAGCAGCAGTTACCTCGTGTTGCTGAGTTTCCGTTTTCCTCTGAACGCAAGCGAATGAGCGTTGTCGTGCAGGATGCATCCGGCAAACTGGGAGATAGCCCCTTTGTTATGTTTACCAAAGGCTCACCCGAACTGGTACTGGAACGCTGCACCCACATTCAGCAGGACGATCAGGCTCAACCCATCACAATGGAACAACGTCAGCAAATTTTAGAGCAGAACAATCAGCTTGCCAGCCGGGGATTGCGTGTCTTAGGGTTTGCTAGCAAGAACTTGACAGAGTTATCACAAGATTCAGACGATAAAGCTGAAACCAACTTGACATGGTTGGGATTAGTGGGAATGCTGGATGCCCCACGTCCGGAGGTGCGCGATGCGGTGAAAAAATGCCGTGCCGCAGGGATTCGTCCGGTGATGATTACGGGCGATCACCAACTCACCGCTCAGGCGATCGCAGAAGACCTGGGTATTGCGAAAATGGGCGATCGCTGCCTGACAGGACAGGAACTCCAGAAGCTTTCCCAGCCAGAACTGGAAGCAGAAGTTCATCACGTCAGCGTCTATGCCCGCGTTGCCCCCGAACACAAGTTACGCATTGTTCAGGCACTCCAACAGCAGGGACAGATTGTTGCGATGACCGGGGATGGAGTCAACGATGCCCCAGCCTTAAAACAAGCCGATATCGGAGTAGCAATGGGTATCACAGGTACCGATGTCAGTAAAGAAGCCAGTGACATGGTGCTGCTGGATGACAACTTTGCCACAATCGTTTCGGCAGTTGAAGAAGGTCGAGTCGTTTATATCAACATTCGTCGCTTCATTCGCTACATCCTGGGCAGCAATATCGGAGAGGTCTTGACGATCGCCGCCGCGCCCTTATTGGGATTAGGGGGAGTGCCGCTATCGCCCCTGCAAATTCTTTGGATGAACTTAGTCACTGATGGTTTGCCTGCTTTAGCACTGGCAGTAGAACCGGGTAGACCGATCGTTATGCAGCAACCGCCGAAAGATCCAAAGGAGAGCATTTTTGCCAGGGGTTTAGGCTCTTACATGATTCGGATTGGCATTATTCTGGCAGTACTCACCATCTTGATGATGGTTTGGGCATACGGTTACACCGAACAGGTGCAAAGTGAGTTGTTAGATCGCGATCGCTGGCAAACCATGGTGTTCACCACCCTTTGTTTAGCGCAGATGGGACATGCACTAGCAATCCGTTCTAATACGCGCTTAATGGTAGAAGTGAATCCTTTATCAAATCCCTATTTGCTGCTATCGGTTGCCGTCACTAGTATTCTGCAACTGATGCTGATTTACGTTGAACCACTTCGGAACTTCTTCAATACTCATTACCTGAGTGGATTAGAGCTATTAATTTGCATTGGATTTAGCGCTCTTGTGTTCATCTGGATTGAAGTAGAGAAGCTATTTATCCGTTGGTATGTCGCTCGTAAATAGTCGCTCATGAACCGCGTACTCGTACAGCAGAACGCATAAAAATCTATCCCCTATTTTCATTTTCAAGTCAGCGACCATGAGCAGTAGCTCACAACGGAAAAATGAAAAATCTTCTCCCTTCTGCCCTCTGCCCTCTGCCCTCTGCCCTCTGCCTTATTTTCCAGCTAGTTCCAACCTAACCCATTAGCTTGGTTGATGTTGCTTATGAATAAAGCCGATTTACCTTTTGGTATGCAAACCTATAACCAAGGGGACATCACACTTGACCTGGAACTGAGTATTGATCAGCAATTGCAAAATCAATCTGTCAATCGTGCTGAATTCATATAAAAGTTGATTGAATTCATTACAGCGTTAGAAGATAACAAGGAGAGATACAACATCAACCCCTATACCGAAAAATTTAATCG
>DATNQL010000085.1:0-4389 GCA_036704025.1 Stenomitos sp. | reverse complement strand
TCTGGCTTCCCCCTTTTTAACCGGAGCTTTAGTGAGGAGGACGGGAGGGGGATCTCCTTGGGGGATGCGAGGGGGCAAATTCCGCAGGAGATCGCTTAAGTCAATGCCATTCTTATGAAGTTCGAGCCTTTGGCACAGCGTTAGGGAATGAGGGTGTTTGGATGCGTTCGTTCCATCCTATTCCTAGAACGCTGAATTGCCCCTTAACAGAACGTTAGATATCAATCGTAAAGAACTGGTAAGGATTTACACTTTTTTACAAATGGCAGCGATTACTCGCCCCAACCCAAAATTTCTGCGATCGCTTCCGTCAGAGTTGTGGGTTCGATGGGTTTACTAATCACTCCGGCAACACCCATCTTGTCAAAGCGATCATGATCGCTCGCTAATACTTTCGCCGTCAGTAGAATCACTGGAATCGCTTGCGTCTTCGGGTGGGACTGGAGTCGCTTATACACCTCAAACCCATCCATCCTTGGCATTGACATATCCAGTAAAATGGCGTCAAACGGCTTCGTCTGTGCGAGTTGCAAACATTCCTCTCCCGATGCAGCCGCCAGAGTTTCCCATCCTCCTAAATCTTCCAAACACGCCTGCACGAGTTCTCGGATCAAGTCTTCATCGTCTACAATTAAAATCTTTGGTGTTCTCATTCAATGTCCTCCGGTGGTAGAGGTAAAGTAAACAAAAAGGTGCTGCCTTCACCTAGAGTACTTTCAGCCCAGATTTTTCCACCATGCTGCTCAATAATACTCCGACAGATTGCCAGCCCTAACCCGGTTCCGCCTTTTTGGCGGGCATCGGATACATCGACTTGTTGAAATCGCCCAAAGATTGTTTCTAGTTGATCGGCGGGGATACCCCGTCCCTGATCGCTAACGTGGAACAGCACTAAGTCAGCCTGAGCATTGGCACACAGGGTAATGGTGGAATTGGCAGGCGAGAATTTAATAGCATTACTCAACAAATTGGTCAAGGTTTGGATGATAGCATCTGCCGCCGCCCAGACTTGGGCATCGGTAGGAGCAATGATCAGTTTAATCTGTTGCCCAGTCGCCAGGGGTTGAACTCCATCGACAGCCTGTTGGATTAAATCGATGGCTTGGCAACGGGTTTTTGCCAAAGCCGCTCGTCCTGAGTCTAACCGTTCCAAATCTAAAATGTCATTGACCAGATTCACTAAACGATTCGTATCAATGAGAGCAATCTCCAGCATCCGTTGGAACTTGTCCGGTTTCTTGTCGTAAATCCCTGATTTCAACAAACCTAGAGACATTTTAATGGCCGTCAACGGTGTACGCAGTTCATGGCTAACAATGCCGATGAACTCATTCTTCATTTGTTCCACTTTCTGCCGTTCAGTGATGTCTTCCCCAATGCTAATTGTGCCAATGCTAGTTCCGACTAAATCTTGCAGCATTGTATTGTTCCAGGCAATGAATCGCTCCTCACCGGATTTTGTCAAGATGAAATTTTGATAATAGGGATAAGGATTATGAGTCAAAACATCAGAGAAAATAGTCTGAATGGGTTGTTCATAAGATTGAGGCAAAAAGTTTTCAAACCAATTCTTGCCTATAACTTCTTGCTGGGTATATCCCGTAAGGTTCAAGAAAAAAGGATTGACATAGTTAACAGCCCCGGTTTGATCCAGTCCGACGACGAGCAGTTGCACATTATCCAACAGCGATCGCCAGCGTCGATCCGCTTCTCGTAACACAGCGGCGGCTTGCTTGCGTTCGTGCAGTTCAATCTGAAGCTGTCCATAAAGTTCAGATTGCTGAATAGCAATCGATAGTTGATTGCTAATCTGTTGGAGCAATTCCACTTCCCAAGATTGCCACCGGCGAGGAGTCGCATTTTGATAGATAGCTAACAACCCCCAAAGTACCTCTCCGGAGAAGATCGGGGCGATCACATAGGCTTTGGCTTGAAACTGTTCCAACAGTTCGATATGACAAGGCTCAAGCCCAGCTGTATAAATATCTGCAATCACAAAGCTCTCATGATGGCGAAAGCGCCCCCCTTGAGTCTTTTGCAAATAGGTGTCTTCCCAGATTTTGCAAATATCGGGTTCTACCAGGTTGATCCAATCCGTACCAACGGACTCGACGACAAAATCACCACTCCAATTGGGATTGAAGCGGTAAACGGCTGCGCGATCAGTTTGTAATGTCTGCCTCACTTCAGTCACAGCCGTATTCAGAATGACATTGAGATCTAAAGACTGGCGAATGGATTGAGTAATCTTCAAGAGCAACTGTTCTTGTTGGGATTGCTGTTGCAAAGCCGCTTCTGATTGTTTGCGATCGCTAATATCTAACAAAACACCCAGCGATCGCACCGGTTGCCTTAATTCATCATAAATGGCTCTAGCTCTTGCCATTAACCAATGTACTGAACCATCCCGATGAACCACTCGATATTCAGTGGTGTAATCAGTTTGGTTTTCCAGGGATTCTAAGAATTGTTGTTCAACCCAATCAACATCATCAGGATGAATGTGACTGCGCCAAAGCTCATAACTTGGCTCGCTCTCATAGGGAGTTAAACCCAGTAGAGTGAAGTGATTATCGTTCCAGATCAGGGTATGGCTTGGCAGGTGCCAATTCCAAAAGCCGATATGAGTTAAATCTAGAGCCAGTCGTCGGCTTTCTTCGCTCTCTTGTAGGGCTATCAAGGCGTTCAGTAGGCGATCGTTCACCTCCGTCAGTTCTGCGGTTCGCTCTTGCACCCGTAGCTCAAGTTCAGCATTCAATTGTTGTAAAGCCATCTGGGCTTGTTTGCGATCGCTAATATCTCGACAAGCGCAGAATCGCAGAATTTCTCCGTCCCAATCTACAACGCTAACGCTAATTTCTACATCGTAGATTGAGCCATCTTGGCGTCGATGGCGAGTTTCAAACACTCCACTTTTTAGGTTGATAAAATTTTGCATGAGTTGCTGAAGTTCTTCCTGAGCAAGCTGTGCATCCCAGTCAAAAACAGTCAGCTTTGCGGTTTCCTCTCGTGTGTAGCCCAGCATCTGGGCAAATCGAGGATTGGCTTCTAAGACATTTCCGTGTAAATCTAAAATCACGATGCCATCAAAGCACGTATCAAAGAGTGTTTGAATCCGGAGTAATTCTTTAGCTAAACGTTGTTCTGCTTGTTTGCGTTCGGTGATTTCTTCACAAACGGTGCTGATGCCAATAATGCGATCGCCATCTCTTAACGGCAAAAAGCTCTCTAACCAAATTCGTTGTACACCGGGTTGAGCTGGAGTTTCCCCAATAATTTCTACATTCAGGAGTGGTTCTCCCGTTTCTACAATGGGATGTAACACTTGTTCAGCCGCGTCAGCCAAATCGGGGAGTAACTCCCGTATTGTGTGACCAATATGAGCTGCAACAGAAAGCCCATTCATGTCTGCCAGCCGTTGGTTAATCCGAACAAAACGGAGTTCGGTGTCTAATACGTTCAACCCAATCGGGGCTGATTGGTAGATGGTTTCAATTTCACTCAGTTGCCGCTGAAGCTGGATTTTACTTTCCTGTAGGGCGATTTCTGCCTGTTTGCGCTGGGTAACATCCACCGAAAAAATGATGATGCCACCAATGTCATCGGTAGCCGTATACCAGGGGCGAATCTCCCAAGATATCCATTGCTCGGTTCCATCTGCCCGCACAAACAAATCTTCATCAGATTTCTCAATCGCCCCAGCCAAACACTGTTGATGAATCTGTCGCCATCGTTCCGGAATTTCGGGAAAGAGTTCGTAGTGCGAACGATTCATTAACGATTCAATGGAATCGAGGTGGTATTCATCCACCCATCGCTGGCTTGCCATCAGATAGCGCATATCCCGGTCAAGCATAGCAATACCAGCAGGGGCATACCGAGCAAATAACCGAAGAATCGCTTCTCGTTCTTGCAACGCGGCTTCGGCTTGCTTGCGTTCTGCCAGTTCAGTCTGTACCTGTTCAAAGAGAGCAGATTGCTGAAGTGCAATGCTCACCTGCGCTCCTAACTGCCGCAGCAGAACAATTTCTGAGGATTGCCACTCACGAGGCGTTGCACAGTGATGAGCCACCAGTAATCCCCACAATTGCTCCTCCTTCATCACAGGAACGACTAGATTTGCTCTCACTTGGAGACTGGCTAGAAATTCCACGTGACAGGGACTAATTCCGGCTGTATAAATATCAGTTTTTGCGGTCACTAAGCCCTGTTTAAAGGGTTCAACGTACTCTTCACCAATGCAAGGATCGTAAATCTGGAGGGGTAAAATCGGCATCCATTCCTCTGCCACCGACTCGACGACAACCGTTCCACCCCACCCTGGAGAAAACTGGAAGATAATCACGCGATCGCACTGAAGAAACTGCCGAACTTCATCAACCGTGGTTT
>DATNQL010000084.1:0-2494 GCA_036704025.1 Stenomitos sp. | reverse complement strand
ATTTTGTAGACGCTGTGATGAATAACGGTGTTTTACTCCTGGTGATCGGTGGGATGATTACGCTGGTTTCCACACTCGTTTTGCTCGGTGGTTCCATCCTAGTGCTAAAGCTAGATTGGGTAACGGCAACGGGAACTCTGGCGGGTGGGCAAACTCAGCCTGCGATTCTGAGTTTTATCGGGAATTTAGCCAAGTCCGAAGCTCCGAATACGGCTTATGTTTCGATTATGCCCACGGCAATGATTGCCAAAATTCTCATGGCTCAAGTCCTGCTGTGGTGGTTGGGAATTTGAGGGATTGGTAACCCTATTTTGGCAATTGAATCTTTGGTGTAAATAAGCTTTGTAATCGCTGCAACTGAGCACCAACTTGATAAAGTAAATCCCCTTTACCCAATAGGTAAGCAGCTTCTGATTGTTTGCCGCCTAAGATAATCGCTGAATCAGCTTCGCTTGCGGTACGCAGAGCAACTCGTCCAGGTAAGTTAGAGCGGATAATAGGAGTAACAACCCCTGCTTCTGGGCGTTGAGTGGCAATAATTAAGTGAATACCAGCCGCTCTCGCCATTGCTCCCAAGCGTTTAATGCTCAATTCTAGTTCTTTGCGAATCTCTTTTTCTGCCATGAAGTCGGCATATTCATCAAAGATGCAGACAATACGTGGTATAGGTGGTTTTTGTCGTTGAATCAGTTGCTGGTTGTAAGCATCCAAGTGAGGGCATCCGGCGACTTCAAACAACTGGTAACGCTGCTCCATTTCTGATACGAGTTGTTCCATCAGTGCGATCGCGTTTTCACTATCCTTGACGACTGGCGACAGCAACCAAGGCATCTGCTCAAATTCTGGGAAGGTAACTCGTTTTGGATCGACCAGAGCAATTTGGAGCTGTTGGGGGGAATGACAGTATAAAAGAGAGAGGAGGAGCGATCGCAAAAATTCACTCTTCCCGCTACCTGTAGTACCCCCTACCAAAAAGTGACAGGTATTTGGATCGGATAAATCGGCCTCTACCAATTTCCCATCCAAATCTACCCCGATCGCAATTTTGACGGGAGTATCTGAAGGCATTGCTTCAGGTTGAATGTAATCCTCAAACCTGGCAACTTGCCGATCCGGACGAGGTAAATCAACGCTGACATACCCAGCTTGAGGTGCAATTAGAGGGGGATTTGCGATTCCTAGCTGTACTTGTAAATCAGCAGATAATTTTAGCAGAGAGCCAACTTTTACCCCAAGATTCGGTTTAAGTTTCACCCGGATAAATGCCGAACCAATAGCTGCACCTAGATAATCAACGTCAATTTTGAAGGATTGCAGGGTGGTGACTAACTGTTGTGAGATCGCATCAGCATCGACAGTTGACATCTTGGCGGGGAACCCCTCCCCCTGCCCCTCTCCTCTTAGGGGAGGGGAGTCTTGCTCCTGCCCCTTTCGATCCCCCCTGCCCTCCTCACTAAAGCTCCGGTTAGAAAGGGGGGTGAAAAGAGGGGAGTCTTGCGCCCCCTTCCCTTGCAGGGAAGGGGGTTGGGGGGTTAGGTTTTTCAATTCACTATCAACATCAAAAAAGGTTTGGCACTTTTTCCGCTGAGGGCAAATATCACACAACAAATCTGGATGGGGCGTGGGTGGAGGCGGATTAGGTTGAGGCGGTTCCCAGTCAACCCATTGGCGCATCTGTTGTAATTTCTGAGGAATTAGCTGATGAACTGTATTTTCTAGTTCGTCCCAGGTAAAGCTAATCTCGTCCCAGTTGGGCAAAACACTGTAAACCGCTGAGTCTATGGGCACCGCAAGCTTTTCCCGCAACATATAGCTGTAAAGGGCAGCTTGAGCGAGTTGAGCTGACTTGTCTGGGGATTGATACGTTTTATATTCCACCACACAGAGGCGGTGGTTTTCAAAGTCATACACTACACTGTCAAATCTGCCCTGCACTAGTTGCTGCGTACCATTGGGCAGTTGGAAGTGATGCTTAACGCTGGATTTGAGGGCGATTAACGTTTTGCTAATCACATCGGATGCACTGCAATAGTGCCGATTTCGCACTAGTAATTCCGCCCAACGTCGGACGAGTCCTTTTAATCCTTCCCAAAGTTGATAAAGTGCAGTTGCTTTCCCTGGATCGGTTTTGACCGTTGCTTGCAGGTGGGGAAAAAAGGATAATTCATAGAAGAGTTGTTGTAACTGTTGAGCGATCGCATCTACATTAAGTTGGTCAGCTTCTAGCTCAAACAACGCTTGGAATCTTGGTTCCTGCTTGGCGATAAACGCAAAATGGTCAGCTAATTGATGAAATTGGGTACCAATTTTAGGGGGGTTGCCAGGTGGGAAAAACATCATCTTTCCACCTAAGCGATGTCCCAAATACAACAAGCGCGGACACTCAAACGCAACTCTGACTTTGGTAACGCTGAAGGAGGTGGGTGCCGATTTTTGAGTTGGCTTTTTTGAGTTATTTGCTTCTATATCAAAAATTTTACTCACAGCATCAGGC
>DATNQL010000083.1:0-7336 GCA_036704025.1 Stenomitos sp. | reverse complement strand
ATGTAGCAAACATGTCGGTAATCAAGATAAGGCGTTGCTGAATATAGCCAAAGGCAGATCGCATTACACTTCGTTGTGACCACAGAGCTGATCAGAAATCTTCTAGGGGATGTGGAAACGCCAGCATCCGTGGTTAGTTGAAAGGCACTCTGACAAAACTGGCAGCAATAAAAAATTGGGGGTGAGGGCTTACCTCGCCCCAGCTTGAGCTAGCTATGATAGATCCTATCAGGGAGCGTTTCTTGAACCTGTCGCTTTACCAGTGCAGTTAGAGACAAGATTAATGCCTTTGATTCTGGAGTACGCTGTTGCGAGTGTCAGCGTCTCAGGAAAGAAGAATCTGTTAGGTTGTCCAAAGATTATAGAGGAACTTATAAATGAGCCTTGGAAGTGACGAAAAAGGCGTCATTTTAATTGTTGATGACAACCCAGATACGTTGGATTTGCTATTCTTTTTTTTGAGTGATTCTGATTTTACTGTATTAGTGGCGAAAAATGGCAAAATGGCTCTCCAGATCGTCGAAGAGGCTCATCCCGACCTCATTCTTTTAGATGTGATGATGCCGGGAATTGATGGGTTTGAAATATGCCGCCGTCTGAAAGCGAATGAGTCAAGCCAAGACATTCCAGTCGTTTTTATGACAGCGCTTTCCGATACAGAAGATAAGGTTAAAGGGTTTAATGTCGGGGCCGTAGACTATATCACTAAGCCGATTCAGGAAGAAGTCTTGAAAGCGCGGATTACGACTCACTTAACCATCCGAAATCTCAACCGTAGTCTGGTGGAGCAAAATCAAAGACTGCAAGCGGAGATTAGGGAACGTCAGCAAAAAGAAGAGGAATTGCGACTCTCGAACCAAGCGATCGCGGCGAGTAGTGATGGTATTGTCATCACTGATGCCCGAAAGCCTGACATGCCCATCACTTACGTCAATCCGGCCTTTGAGCGACTAACAGGCTACCAAGCTGAAGAGGTGATAGGACAAAATTGTCGTTTTCTGCAAGGCAATGACACCGATCAACCAGCCCTGAATGAACTCCGCGAGGCAATCCGAGAAGGCAGGGGCTGCAAGGTGATATTATCCAATTATCGCAAAGATAGAACACTTTTCTGGAATGAATTAAGTGTTTCACCGATCTATGATACAGAAGGCAACCTCACTCATTTTGTAGGGATTCAATCGGATATTACTGAGCGCAAGGTAGCCCAAGAAGCACTGCACTACCAACAGCAACAAACAGAGAATTTGTTGCTCAATATTCTGCCTAAACCTATTGCGGAACAGTTGAAACTGGAGCCAAGTACGATCGCTGATAGTTTTGAAGAGGTTAGTGTTTTATTTGCTGACCTCGTTGGCTTTACTGAGTTTTCAAACCGACGTTCTGCTAAAGAATTGGTTGAGGTTTTGAATGTCATTTTCTCAGGATTTGATCAACTTGCGGATAAACATGATTTAGAGAAAATTAAAACCATTGGGGATGCCTATATGGTAGTCGCCGGTCTCCCCATGCCCCGACCCGATCATACCAGTGCGATCGCCCACATGGCTCTGGATATGCAACAATCACTCACTCAGATCAATGCTGAAACAGGTGAATCGTTTAGTATGCGAATTGGCATCAATTCGGGTTCAGTTGTCGCGGGCGTGATTGGACTCAAAAAATTCAGTTACGATTTGTGGGGTGATACCGTCAATACGGCGAGTCGGATGGAATCTCTCGGTATTCCTGGTACCATCCAAGTTACGGCACAAACCTATGAACGATTACGAGACCAATTTATTTTTGAAGAGCGAGGTATCATCCCAGTCAAGGGCAAAGGCGAGATGACCACGTATTTGCTCAAAGGCAGAAAATGTCAGCTCTAAATAGAAAAAATATAAAATAATGTGTCAAGTTAAAACATCTATATCAAGGTATATTTTTTTAGGGTTTGCAATTATTATTCTTCTGCTATCGCCATCTTATCTCATGAATAGTTACCATGAATAATTTTTGCCCTATAAAGCGATTTGATCATATAGAATTCTATGTGGGAAACGCTAGACAGGCAGCACTGTTTTATTCCCAGTTCTTGGGTTTTACCATTACGGCATACCGAGGGTTAGAAACGGGGAGTCGGGAAGTCGCTTCTTATGTGGTAGAACAAGGAGATATTCGATTTGTTTTAAGCACGGGATTGAGTCCCGAACACCCAATTTGCCAAAGTGCGCTGAAGCACGGCGATGGAGTTGCCATTATCGCATTGGAAGTGCCAGATGTAGTCAGTGCTTATAAGGAGACGACTGCTAGGGGGGCCGTCAGTGCGATCGCGCCTACAGAAGAAGAGGACGGATACGGACTATTTTACTACGCTGCGATTCAAAGTTTTGGAGATACATTAATCAAATTTGTCGAACGAAGCGATTACCGAGGTATATTTGCTCCTGGTTTTGTCCCTAGATATATTAATAAGCCATCCAGCGATAGTCTGTCTTCCGGAATACGCTATAACAACGGAGTCGGACTGCTCAACATTGACCATGTTGTAGGCAATGTCGAGTTGGGAGAAATGGAGCGATGGGTGCAATTTTTTGCGGACACGATGGATTTCCGCCTCTTGAAACATTTTGATGATCAGACCATTTCTACTGATTACTCGGCGTTGATATCTATCGTGATGCAAGATCAGACGGGCAAGATTAAAATACCCATTAACGAACCAGCCAAAAGCAAACGGAAATCGCAAATTGAAGAGTACCTAGAATATAACCACGGCCCAGGAGTGCAGCACATTGCTTGTCGAACTAATAACATTATCGAAACCGTTTCTCAGATTCAGGCGGCGGGAATCGAATTTCTTCGCATACCGAGAAATTATTACGATGACTTGGAAGCACGGGTAGGAAAAATTGATGAGCCAATTCATCAGTTAGCGGAACTGGGAATCTTGGTGGATCGGGATGAAGACGGATATTTACTACAAATTTTTACCCAACCCGTGCAAGACCGCCCGACTCTGTTTTTTGAGATCATTGAACGGCATGGGGCGGAAGGATTTGGTGAGGGGAACTTCAAATCTTTGTTTGAAGCGATTGAACGGGAACAAGCCATGCGGGGAAATTTTTGAAATTTTAAGTGACGGCGTTCCCTCAAACGAGTTAGTCGCCTCTCAACAAGCAGCCAGATAAGCAGTTATTCTAGTTGAAACCTTCGTTCGCGATCGCCCCTCCATTAGGAGTGCCGCAGTTGTTCACGTCCTTCACTCCCAAGGTTTCATGAACGCATCAACCATTACGCCTACATCGACCTGGAGTCCCCTTCGTCAGCCTGTTTTTCGTGCTCTTTGGATTGCCTCTGCGGTGTCCAGCATCGGCACTTGGATGCATGATGTGGGGGCTGCATGGCTGATGACTTCTCTGTCTCCTTCACCCTTTTTAGTGGCACTGATGCAGGCGGCATCCAGTTTGCCGTTCTTTCTACTCGCGCTACCCGCCGGTGCGATCGCAGATGTGGTGGATCGGCGCAAAATGCTCTTATTTACCCAAGGTTGGATGCTGGTTGTAGCCGCATTGCTGGGCCTACTAACAGTTACAGGCATCACTACCCCCTCGATACTACTAGTACTCACGTTTGCCCTCAGTGTCGGGAGTGCGATGAACATGCCCGTCTGGCAAGCGATTGTCCCGGAATTGGTGGCGAAAGAGGAACTTTCCTCCGCCGTTACCTTAAGTGGGATTGTGATTAATTTATCACGTTCTATTGGCCCAGCGGTGGCGGGGATAGTAATTGCGGCGGCGGGAACCGGCGTGGTTTTCCTGTTAAATGCGGCTTCATTTGTCGCGGTAATGCTGGTGCTTTATCACTGGCACAGAACAACCCAAACCAGTGCCTTACCCGCCGAACGGTTTGTGGGAGCGATCCAAGCCGGGATTCGTTATGCACGTTTTGCGCCCCTGCTTCAGACGGTGTACATTCGTACAGCCGCTTATATTCTGTTTGCCAGTGCATTGTTTGCCCTCTTACCCCTTTTAGGACGCCGAGAATTAGGTCTGGATGCCTTAGGATATGGTATAATACTAGGCTTTTGGGGAATCGGTGGGTTAGCGGGAGCGTTTATTATCCCCAAGGTGCGGCAAAAGACTTCGATTGATCATCTGGTTGCCGGGGCATCCGTGTTGATGGGTGCGATGATGCTGGTGTTAGCCTCTGTCCGCAATATCTACCTGATATGTGGAGTAATGTTCGTGGTGGGAATTGCGTCCCTATCTGTGATGGTGAGTTTGAGTGTGTCGGCTCAAACCGCTGTTCCCACTTGGGTGCGTGCCAGAGCGATCGCCACTCAGATGTTGGTGTTCCAGGGATGCATGGCACTGGGAAGTTTATTATGGGGGGCGATCGCGCAATGGACTGGAATTTCCTCTGCCCTCACCGCCGCTGCTATAGGATTAATGGTGTGTGTGGCACTGACGACTCGCTATCGCCTGCGGTGTGTAGAGAAATTCGACTTATCAGCCTCGCTGCACTGGAATCAACCCATTCATGCGTTTGAGCCTTGTCCCAATGATGGGCCGGTCATGGTTACATTAGAGTATCGCATTGACCCCGACAACGCGGAAGACTTCACCAAGGCGATGCAGGCACTAAGTTTAATTCGTCGTCGAGATGGGGCGATTCAATGGGGATTGTACCAAGATTTATCTGACCCCGGTCGGTTTGTGGAAACGATGGTTGTGGAATCTTGGGCGGAACACAAGCGGCAGTTTGAGCGGGTGACGAATTCGGATCGAGTCATTGAGGATCGTGCTCGTGCGTTTCATGTTGGGGATGCACCGCCGAAGGTTTCGCAGATGATTTATGCGGATTATGTAGAGGGTAGGGGGATGCGGCAACCTTGTTGAAGAGGATAGTGGCAATCAGCGATTTCAGATTGAATATGAATGCAAACAAGAGGAGACGAAAAAACTTTAGAGGCGACTGAGCCTCGCCAGCGAAAAGTTCATTGCATCCAACTGAATTGATCAACCGAAATGAAATTACTTTTTGATAAAGTTTAATCCTACTTCCCAATACAAAAGCGGCTGAAAATTCGGTCAAGTATGGACTCCGTAACGTCCTCACCCGTGATTTCTCCCAAGGCTTGAATCGCACCTCGTAAATCAATCGTCCAAAAATCTAGGGGTAATTGTTGAGCAATAGTTTCTTGCACTTGTTGCAGTGATATTTTCGCGTGAGTTAATGCTGCCGCTTGACGTTGGTTAATCGCTATATCCAGGTTTGCTGCTTTCAGGTTGCCTGTATGAATCGCCTCAAGAATCGCTGTTTCCAAATCTTCAATTCCTTGGTTCAGAGAAGCCGCCGTGAAAATTTTAGATTTTGGGTTAAATGTTGGTTGCGCTTCGATCGCCACTGGGATTTTAGATGGCAGAGTTTTCCTTTCTTCTGCTTCTATTAAATCAATTTTATTAATCACCAAAATGACGGGACGATGTTTAACTTGTTCATAAATTTCTTGATCGGCTTTTGTCCAACCCGTTGAGGCGTCAATCGTGAGTAATACTAAATCAGCGGCTTGAGCTGCACGGTGCGATCGCTCGACGCCAATTTTCTCGACTTGATCAGCCGTTTCCCGAATTCCCGCCGTATCCAAGACTTGCACGGGTATTCCCCCAACCACCAACTGCGACTCCACCACATCGCGGGTAGTCCCCGGTAAGTCGGTGACAATGGCGCGATCGCTGCGACTCCAGGCATTCAACAAGCTCGATTTTCCCACATTCGGACGCCCGACAATGGCGACTTTTAAACCGGTGCGGAGCAATTCTCCCCGATCAGCCGTTTCCAAGATATGGGTGACTTCTGCCCAGACTTGCTCGATTTGAACTACAACGGCGGCTTCATCCAGGGGCGGTAAATCTTCTTCAAAATCAATGCGGGCTTCAATTTCTGCCAAGATATCCAAGCAAGTGGAGCGCAGTTGGCGAATCGGTGTAGCTAGCTTGCCCTGCAAACCGGCGAGAGCGGCTTGCGCTGCCGCCGGTGAGCGAGAACCCACCAAGTCGGCAATACTTTCTGCCTGTGTTAAATCCAAACGCCCATTCAAAAACGCCCGTAAGGTAAACTCTCCAGGCTGTGCCAACCTTGCGCCTTGCTCCAAGCACAACTGCAATACCTGCTGTACGGGCATAATTCCGCCGTGACAGTGAAACTCCACCACATCTTCGCGAGTGTAAGAGCGGGGGGCTTGCATAATGAGTAATAAGGCTTCATCCACCACCTGTTGAGTTTGGGGATGGCGCAGGTAGCCGTAGAGAATCCGGTGCGTTTCCCAAGGCTGACGCCCTGGTGCGTGGAATAGGGTACGAGCGATCGCGATCGCCTGTTTCCCCGATATTCGCACAATCCCCACACTCCCCTGTTGCGGAACAACAGCAGTTGCGATCGCGACAATGGTTTCGCCTTGTACGAACATTTGAGACATCTTGCTCTTCATACCCTCACTTATCCCAGCCTATCAAGGAGATGAGGAGATGGGAAAGGCGTTACTGATGCACGACGCATCATCCGGAGTTCAACGCCTAGGCTGATTTCCGCAAGTCAAGCAAGCGTCCATCAATAAGATTAAGGGTTGACCGCAATAGACACATCCCCTTTGTGGAGAATCGCTCACTTGCTTTTGGGGTAGTTCCCGACACTTCAGACATCCGAAAAACTCATCCAGACTTTTGACAGCAAAACGGCTACATTTCGGGCAGTGTTCTACTTTCCACGTAACATTGAGCATTGAATTCAAACAGAGGGTGAATGGGTAGCCCATTCCAACTCCATCCTTGACTTAGTTACCCCTCCCAGTATTCATGAAATGGCTGGAATCAAGTCTCTCAAGACAGAGCGTGAACTGAGCCATCACCTAGTCTGGCATAAATGATTGTCATCTGTCTCTAGTTATATTTTTAGTTTTGGGTGAAATTTTATTTTTTGATTCAGAACCAAATTATTGCTAAATGTAAATAAATTCTACATACATCAAACATAAGTTATACCTAAATGCAAACATCGAGGCTCTATATTGACTTTAGCCAATCAGGTATATGACTGAGGTGCTATTGATCAAAGAACGTTTTTGTAAAAATAATAGCGTTGAACCGGAAATGGATGCATTCATTCCTTTTGAGGATAAAAATACATTACATCCGGAACAGTGGGTAAAAGTTTATGGCATTCATTCTGAGCAATACTATTACATCATCACCTGTCAAGTATTCCAACTAGATGCGGTCTTAGGTGGAAACCAAGCAACGTGGTGGGCAGATTGGTGGGATGGCTTCCTTTTAGAAGCGGTTGATGAAGGTGAGTT